>JBDLQS010000030.1:0-5754 GCA_039800445.1 Actinomycetota bacterium | reverse complement strand
TGCTTGGATCTGGGACCTCAGCTTCGTAACGCTCAATTTCATCGCGCTTCAAAGTTAAGTGCGTTGAAATAACAGTTGGTCCCATGAGGTCAGCAAATAGCGGATCTGCTTCAAGCGCATCCAGTGCAGAAGTGAAGGTCACCGGCAAAAGTGGATCTGCTTCATCTTCATATGCCCAGCCTTCAGCAGCCTTGTTCGGCTTCATTTTTTGCTTAATGCCGTCTAAGCCAGCAGCTAATACTGAGGCAACCATCAAGTAAGGGTTAGCTGCGCCGTCTCCAATTCGAATTTCAAGTCGAGTGCCCTCGCCACGCTCAGGTGGAACTCGAAGCAATGTTGCCCGGTTGTCGTAGCCCCAGTTAGCACGACTTGGTGCCAAGGTGTCTGGTCCAAGACGCTTAAAGGCATTGATCGTTGGGTTGGTAAATGCAGTGAGCGCATTTGCATGGCTAAGGATTCCAGCGATCATCTGGTTTGCAACTTCAGATAACTCTTCACCCTTATGCATTTGGTTCTTGCCTTTGGCGTCGACAACCGAGAAGTGCAAATGGAAGCCACTGCCTTCAGATTCTGCCCAAGGTTTGCCTAGGAATGTTGCGTTGTAACCGCGACGCACTGCAATATCTTTGATTGCCGTTTTGAATAAGAAAGTTCTGTCAGTAGATTCCAAAGCTTCGCCATGCCACAGATTGATTTCATACTGAGCTGGAGCAAATTCATGATTACCCGCAAAGACACCAATGTCCATTTGATCTAGCATGCGCAACATATGTAAGAACGTGCCGTCTGGATCCACAATTGCTCCAGTTGTATAAACCCGACCAGTTCGATGCAAGGCACGTACCCATACGTTGTTTTCTTGTTTAGCCAAATAGAACTCAAGTTCAGGACCAATTACTGGAGTTAATCCGATCTTTTCGTATTCCTTCAATACTCGCTGTAGCGCAGTTCGTGGCGCTACTGGGTTATCGTCACCATTTGGCTCGAAGGCGTCAACAACTGCGTATGCGACACCCGGCTCCCACGGAAGTTTACGAATTGTGCTGGCATCTATCCGACTTACGAAATCTGACAGACCGTCAGAAATACTTCCATGTCCATCTAGAACACCGCCACGGGTGTTGGTAACCCAAACGCCTTGGCAAAAAGCTGGGCCATGTGCGGCTGCCTTTTCCATCTGGCTAACTACGAGATCTTTTGAGCGAGGGATGCCCAACACGTCTGCGTAAACTAGTCGCAAAATGTCAATGTTGTCACTTTGCAATTGGGCGCGCAGTGCAGAAAGATCAAGAGACATGGTTCCTCCAAAAATCGTTAGGGTATGAACGATTTTTTTATTTTAATCGTTTGGGGGGCTTTTTAGGGCAGAATGGAAGAAAATTTCCAACGGGAATAGGACAGGCATGAAAGTTCTTATCATTGAGCACGATCATGTGAGCCCGCCTGGCCCGGTGGCTGAAAGATTTAGATTTCATGGCTTTACCGTGGACCAATTCTTGGTTGTTCCCGCAGAGAAATTCGATGAGCCAAATGTTGAGCGCGAATTTCCAAATCTTGCAGATTATGACGTCGTTGTACCAATGGGCGCACCCTGGGGCGCTTGGGATGATGATCGAATTGGCGCTTGGCTAAATCCGGAATTGGATTTTATCTCGGAAGCTATTGCCACCGATGTCCCCATTTTTGGAATATGTTTTGGTGGACAATTACTTGCCCGTGCTTTAGGCGGCAGCGTTGCTCCTGGGCCCAAACCCGAAATTGGCTGGACTGTGATTCACGCCGATCGGCCAGATTTAGTCCCTGCTGGCCCGTGGTTTCAGTTCCACTACGACAGATGGAAGTTACCTGCTGAAGCTCTAGAGATCGCACGGAACTCAGCAGCTAGTCAAGCCTTTACGTATGGTCGAAATCTAGGGGTTCAGTTCCACCCAGAACTAACGCCGGAAATGCTTCTCGGTTGGCTCAATAATGGTGGTCGTGACCTAGTTATCAAAGATGGCCAAGATCCTGATGTACTGCTAGCTCATACTGAAGCCGAACGAGATGCAGCAAAAGAACGCACCAACCAATTGGTCGATGCGTTCTTGCGTGATGTTGCTAAATTGATTTAGTTATTTCAGCGTTACCTCTACCGGGAAGCGCTTAATTCCATTAACGAAATTGCTGCGTAACCGCTCAACTTCGCCAGTGCGCTTAATTCCTGAAATTCTTGGCAGCAGTTCTTCGAACATGATTTTCACTTCAAGCCTTGCCAGTGAATTTCCCAGACACATGTGTGGTCCACCGCGCCCGAAGGTCATGTGCTCATTTGGATTTCGCGTGATGTCCATTCGATAAGGGTCAACGAAAACTTCAGGATCCCGGTTTCCAGCGGCGAACCAAGTAACTACTTTTTCGCCTTCCTTGATCGACTGGCCATTAATCTCAGTGTCCTTAGAAGCAGTGCGACGGAAATGGTAAACGGGGCTTGCCATTCTTAACATTTCTTCAACACCCCACTCAATTAGCTCTGGGCGCTCTTGCATCAAAGTCAATTGATCTGGGTTATCAATTAAGTAATTCATGCTGTGACTAATTGTGTGACGGGTAGTTTCGTTTCCGGCAACAATCAACAGCAAGAAATAGGCATGGAAATCTCTAGTGGAAAGTGGCACGCCATCAATTGGTGTCTGGTTGATGAGAGTAGAAACAATGTCTACGCCCTTTCCACCAAGTCTTTGCTTTGCCAAATCGTCGCCATAGGCCCAAACCTCTAGTGCGGCTGGCGATCTGAATGGCAGCATTCGATACTTTTCAGATTCAGGTGAGTCCAACAAAACATCTGCATGTTCTGGATCAGTATTGCCGACCATGCGATTTCCCCAAGCAATCAACTTGTCAATGTCGGTATCGGGTACATCCATCAATCGCGCTAGAACGCGAATTGGGAAATCGGCGGCAACTTCCTTAACGAAGTCAAAAGATCCTTTGGCAAATGCATCATCCAAGGTGCTGGCAGTAAGTCCTCGCAAGAACGTTTCATAACCTGCAACAGCTTTCGGAGTAAACGAATCCTGCATTAATTTACGCAATGCGCGATGTCGGATGCCATCAGTTTCGATCATTGACTTACGGGCTTCCATTTGTTCTTCATCAAGTTCTTCGAGGTTTACGGTGCCTTTTTCACTTGAGAAAGTTTCGGTGTCTCGCAAAACTCGAACGATGTCGTGATAACGAGTAAGCGACCAAAAACCAGAGTTGGGAGCTGGTTCATCGCTCCAATGCACGGGTTTATTTGCGCGCAAATCATCAAATACTCGCCATGGAATTTGCGACTCGAATATGTCTAAGTCCGCCAAGCTGACATCTGTTGCTGTTGACATTAACTCACCTCACACCAAGATTGAAATAATCGTTCGGGTACGAACAGTTTTAAGTTACCCGATTTCGACCCGGAACGCGACCATTTTGAAAAAGCCAGATAAAGTTGCAGGGAATCAACGAAATTGGGGTCGCATGGCTGGTCAGCACACACTTGACGAAACTGAACGCCAAGTTCAGGCTCGTCTCGGTGATTTACAGATTGATTTTGAGGCCATGGCCGTCACCTCTAACCTATTTCGAGCCGCAAACGCTGTTCGTAATTACCTAGAGCGCACGGTTCTGGCTGAACATGAACTTTCATGGACTGCATTTGTGGTGCTCTGGGTCGTATGGATTTGGGAGCCCGTTGAATCTCGGGTTATTGCCGAAGAGGGCGGCTTCTCAAAAGCCACTCTGACTGGAGTTATGCAAACCCTTGAAGGCCGAGGCCTCATTACCCGCACCCGCAGCAGTAAAGATGGTCGGCTCGTGCTGGTAAAGCTAACTGCCAAAGGTCGAAAGATGATGAAGCAACTTTTCCCAGACTTTAACAAGGGTGAGAGTTTAGCCGTGGCAGATTTGAAGCGAAACGACTTGGGATCCTTTGCTGATTTACTTCGCGCAGTTACCGTAACTGTGGAATCCCAGCGAACTAATTAGACGCTTGCTTCTTTAACTAATCGAGCAAAGAGCCCGCTCTGGTTTGGATCCGACTTTGCAGTATCTTCTGGGTGCCACTGAACTCCGCGAGCCCAACCAGTCGATTCAATTCCAACTGCCTCGATAGTGCCGTCAGGCCCACGGCCCAAAACTTCTAAACCAGATCCGAGTTTGTCGACCGCCTGATGGTGGTAGCAAGAAGTCGCTACTAACTCAGAAATAAACCCAAAAGATTCGTAATCGCTAACTTTAACTTCTTGGACCACATGGCGATGGTTTACTGGCATGTCTTGAACTAGGGTTCCGCCGCGCACGACATTTACAACATGGAGTCCACGACAAACAGCTAGCGTCGGTATGCCTTGACTCAAGACGTACTCGGTCAATTCAAAATCTGCATCATCCTGCAGGTCGTCAACATCGTAAACACTTTCGTCCGGCTCTTGACCGTAACGAGTGGGATTGATATCTCCACCGCCGGCAAGCAGTACTCCTTGAAAACCATCCAGGCGTTGCTTCCAATCACTTCCTGCTGCTGGAAGCAGGGTTACTGGATCTGCGCCTGCATCCCACATTGACTCCAATAGGGCGCGCGAACTAACCACGCCGCCATACCTGAGGGCAGAAGCCGAATTAGTGAATCGGCCAATTAGCGCGATTCTGGGACGAAAGGACATTTCACCAGCCTAATGAAAGAATTACCTAGATTTGGTTCCCAAATCACTTAAATTAACGTATCGTAATTCGTTAGTACCCGAACGATTTTTCAGGGGTTGGCATGAGCATGGCAAATGTGGCTGGCGTATCAGTAGATACCCGGCACTTTATTGGCGGTGAGCGGATCGCTTCGGCGCAAACCTTTCCAGACCATTCCCCAATTGATGGCGTTCATCTTGCTGACATTTCCCGCGGTGGGGCAAAAGAGATTGAATTAGCCGTCGCTGCCGCTAAAGCTGCCTTTCCAATTTGGTCCCAAATGTCACCGCAAGAACGAGGCGCTATCTTGCACCGGGTGGCTGACTTGGTAGAAAAGCGGATTGAAGATCTAGCCATTGTCGAGACCACCGATAACGGTTCCCTGCTTCGATCACATCGTCGCGGTGTAATGCCTCGGGTGGCAATGAACTTTAGATTCTTTGCAGACTACGCAATGAATCAACTTAACTATCCTGACTTTGAAACTCGCGGCCATACCAATCACGTGACTTGGGATCCAGCTGGTGTTACTGGAATCATCACGCCTTGGAATGCACCATTGATGCTCGCTACTTGGCGAATTGGTCCAGCACTTGCTGCTGGTGACACAGTTGTTGCTAAGCCACCAGAGTGGGCACCACTTACTGCTTCGCTTCTTGCAGATATAACTGCTGAAGCCGGAATGCCACCAGGCGTATTCAATGTTGTGCAAGGTTTTGGTGAAGAAGCCGGTGCAGCGCTAACTGCGCATCCAGACTTATCTCGCATTTCTTTCACTGGCTCTGTGCCAACGGCAAAACTTGTGGCCAAAGCTGCCGCCGAAAATCTAGTTCCATGCTCTTTTGAACTAGGTGGCAAGAGCCCGCTAATCATTACTGATGATGCAGATCTTGATATTGCAGTCACAGTTGCAGTTGAGCAGTTCGATAACGCGGGTCAGGTTTGTTTATCCGGAACTCGATTCTTGGTGCAACGTGGAATCGCAGACAAATTCAAGGCCGCATTCATCGAACGTGCCAAGCAGATCAAGCAAGGTGATCCACGAGATGAAGCAAC
>JBDLQS010000029.1:0-8392 GCA_039800445.1 Actinomycetota bacterium | reverse complement strand
GAGTAACGGCTTCAAGCGCGCCAGAAACTGAATTGCGACGGAACAACAAACCGTTAGCTCCGGAAAGTTCCTTGGCTTTAACAACTGAGTTGTCAGGAAGTGTGATTTTTGATCCACCAGTGATGTAGCAACCAGCTTCAACTACGCAACTATCACCAAGGGAAATTCCCACGCCGGCGTTGGCACCAACCAAGCAATTTTCGCCGATCGTGATTACTTCTTTGCCGCCACCAGAGAGAGTTCCCATAATGCTGGCGCCACCACCGATGTCAGAACCATTGCCAACAACTACACCGGCGGAGATTCGACCCTCAACCATGCTGGCACCCAAAGTTCCAGCATTAAAGTTAACAAATCCTTCATGCATAACCGTGGTACCAGATGCTAGATGCGCACCAAGACGAACTCGGTCTGCATCTGCGATTCGCACGCCACTTGGAACTACGTAGTCCAACATACGTGGGAACTTATCAAGTCCTAACACGTTTAAGTTGATGCCCTTAGCTCGAGCTTTGATGGCCACTTCAGTTACATTTTCAACTGCAACTGGACCAAGAGACGTCCAGGCAACGTTGGTGAGTAGACCAAATAATCCATCTAGGTTTATGGTTCGTGGGGCCATCAAGCGATGTGAGAGCAAATGCAATCGCAAGTAAGCATCGGCAGCATCTGTTGGTGGGGCGGTTAAGTCTGAGGCTGTAGTAATTACTTCAACTCGAACCCCACGTAATCCGTCGGTGTCAATGCCTCGTTCCAGACCCGTTACATGGGTAGCTTTTTCGCCTAATGCTGGCTGCGGATACCAAACATCAAGCAGCACATCAGCCGAGTACGTGGCTAATCCGGTTGCAGTTGCAATTTGACTCTGGCTCATGTCATTCCTTGAAATCGAGGGTCGTAAGTAGTGAAAAAAGCATTACAGGACTACCGTAGTCGTGTGGACATAGTTGCGTTAAACCCGCACGCCGACATCGCTGCGTTAACCACTGATCTGGTCAATATTCCAAGTGTTTCAGGCAATGAAGCTGCATTAGCCAATGCCATTTTCGTCGAGTTAAGCAAATGCGACTGGCTAGAAGTTGTTCGATTCAAGAACTCGGTTGTCGCGAAAACTAACCTAGGAAAAGCCTCCCGAGTAATAGTTGCAGGCCATATCGACACTGTCCCAGTAGCTGACAATGAGACCGCAGTTTTTGTCTCTAGTGGGCAAGGTCTGCCAAGCGATGGCTCGATTGTTCCTGACGATGTGGTCTTTGGCATTGGTTCGTGTGACATGAAGGGTGGCGTTGCCGTTGCCTTGCGAGCTGCAGTGAGCATTGAGAATCCTCAGTTTGATGTCACCTACATTTTTTATGAATGCGAAGAAGTTGATAGTGAGCGAAATGGCTTGACGCTGATTGCAGCCGAACATCCGGAATGGTTGGCTGCAGACATTGCAGTCCTACTTGAACCTTCAAATGCAAACATCGAGGCTGGTTGCCAGGGCACACTTCGAGCAAAAGTTTCCACTACAGGTACTCGGGCCCACAGCGCGCGCTCGTGGCTAGGGGATAACGCAATCCATAGTTTGGGTGACATTTTGGCAAGACTTAATGCATATGAGCCAGCCAAAGTCTTAATCGATGGACTTGAGTACCGTGAAGGACTAAACGCGGTGCAAGTGTCTGGTGGAATAGCAGGAAACGTAATCCCAGATACCGCATCAATTGACGTTAACTATCGATACGCACCAAGTACTAGTGGAGCACAGGCCGAAGCACATATCCGAGAAGTTTTTGATGGCTTTCAAGTTGAATTTGTCGATAATGCACCAGGCGCGATGCCAGGACTTGATCGCCCAGCATTAGCCGATCTAGTTTCTCGTGTGGGTGGAAAAGTTGCCCCTAAGTTTGGCTGGACTGATGTGGCCAGATTTTCTGCGATGGGCGTACCTGCGGTAAATCTTGGTCCAGGAGATCCTGGGCTAGCACATTCTCGAAATGAACACGTTTCCGTTGCACAGCTCAAGCAGTGTGAAGAAACGGTATTTGATTGGCTAAAGGGTTAATGGAACACATTGAATTAGAAGTTGCAATTCAGGCTCCGGCCCAAAAAGTATGGGATGCCATTACGAATTGGGAAGCTCAAAGTCAGTGGATGCTTGGCACGAAAGTTTGGTCCGTTGATGGTGACGGCACCGGCGTTGGTGGCAAGATCGAGGCCTTCACTGGAATTTGGCGCATTGGTTTTTTGGACACCATGGAGATCACCGCTTGGGATCCGCCAAGACTCTGCGACGTAAACCACACTGGTCGAGTTGTGCGAGGTACCGGAACATTTGAGGTCGTGGCTACTGGAGATTCGACATCAAAATTCATTTGGAGTGAAGATTTAGATCTACCACTTGGCCTTTTGGGAAAAGTTGGATTCTTTTTTGTGAAACCTGGATTCGTATTTGGCGTTCGTAAGTCACTAGAAAAGTTTGCCGACCATGTCGAGCAAGGCAAGCTCTAAAGATACTTTTTACCACAGTGGTTTAGTCGGTAAAAAGCCATTGCTTGCAAGGGTTTTCCGGAATTATCTGGATTTCGTAACCACCTGTTTTTAGGGGATAATAGAGGTAACAAAGCGAAATTCACGAAACTTATCGGAAGGTGACCAAAATGGCAGCTATGAAGCCACGCACTGGCGACGGCCCAATGGAATGCCCAAAAGAAGGTCGCGGTTATGTCCTTCGAGTACCTCTCGAAGGCGGCGGACGCTTAGTTGTTGAACTTAATGCTCAGGAAGTCAAAGACCTTGGAGCAGTTCTAAAAGACACAGTAAGTTCAATGCCGAAAAAGTAATAACTTTTTCGGCATAAATGGGCACTGTCTATGATTTGAATCCGTAAACCGGATTCAAATAAAAAGTAGCTGGCTACTTTTTAGGCATCAATAAACACTGAATAAATGAACTCTGCCTAATCAGGCACTAGCTACTTCTTTACAGCCACTAACAATCCGCCACCTACAGGTAGCAACGATCCAACAAAGTCTTCGTTACTAGCTAGCGCCTCAATCGCACCGCGCATAGCAACCGTATCTGGATCACGTTGAGCTGGATCGGCTAATTTATCGTTCCAAAGTGCGCGATCGATAATCAACAATCCACCACTTCGCAGTAACTTGAATGCTCGTGAAATATGATCTGCAAGCTCGAGTGGCTTGCCGGCAATCAACACAATGTCGTATGCAGATTCAGTTAAGCGATCTAGAACTTCATCAGCTCGACCATTAATCAAGCGAACTCGGTTAGGTGCGATTCCGGCTTGGGAGATTGCATCTTTGGCAATCAATTGATGCTCGGCTTCAACGTCAACGCTAGTTAGAACACCTTCGGGATTCATGCCATCTAACAGCCAAAGCGCTGAAACTCCAGCACCAGTTCCAATCTCAACAACATTCTTGGCATCTACGGCTGCAGCTAAAGTGCGCACAATGCTTCCGGCTCCAGGTCCCATTGCCACGCAACCAATTTCGGCAGCCTTAGCTCGAGCGTGGGAACGGATTCCGTCTTCGCCGGCCCAGCTTTCGGCGTAGTCAGTGGAAGCGCGGTGAATTGCCAGGATTCGTGGATCAGTTGGTGCCATGAAGTAAGCGTACGGCCACGACTGGAATTTGGCTAAGGTCCTGCCAATTTTTGACTAGTTATCGCACCAGATTCAACCCAGGAAGGAGTTCAAATGGCAACCCATGGGATTCATCAGAGAGAATAGGGGTAGAACCAAAATCCGAGCATTATCCAGAAAGTTAGGTCATGACCCAGACTCCGGAAGATCCACAGAACTTGCCAGAGACACCTTCAGCAGTTGGCCTATCTACTTATGATTCATTTTCAGCACCATCAGAAACTAGCGCTATTGAGGCAGCAGCAGCTCCCGCAGAAGTCCCAGTAGTTGTAGCTCCGATACCAACCCCAACATTTGTCTATGCGCCCCCAGTTACGTTTGCTGAGCAATCAGCAGGCAGTGCCTCACCAGCAGTAAAGAAGGCGATCATCGCTGGCGTTATCAGCGGTCTGCTGGCGGGCATGATCGGTTTCATGAGTGCCTCGATGATTGGAAATACTCCAGCACCATCGATCTCGCTTCCAGCCACAAGTGGCGAAACTTCACCACGCGCGGATGATTCCATTGCTGGGATCGCACAAGCTGTTCTGCCTGTAGTGGTTTCAATTGATGTGTCTTCTAGTCAAGGTTCAGGAACGGGATCCGGATTCATTATCCGCAGCACTGCAAACGAATCGTTTGTATTAACAAACAATCACGTGGTTGATGGCGCTGGTGGATCACAAGACATCACCGTGACATTTCAAGACCAGACTCAAACAACCGCAACAATAGTTGGAACTGATGCTTCATATGACTTGGCAGTTTTGCGGATTGATCGCGGAAACTTGCCAGTTGCAGCACTCGGTGATTCAAATGATGTCGTTGTCGGTGATGCCACAATTGCAATTGGCTCACCACTTGGTCTAACTGGAACCGTAACTAGTGGAATTGTTTCGGCTTTGAATCGTCCCGTAACCGCGGGGGATGCCACTGATGTTTCATTCATCAGCGCAATCCAAACAGATGCTGCAATTAATCCAGGAAACTCTGGCGGACCTTTAGTTAACTCTCGTGGTGAAGTAATCGGAGTTAACTCAGCAATTGCAACAACGGGCAGCTCGGTTTCAGGACAAAGCGGCAGCATTGGACTTGGTTTTGCAATTCCAATAAATCAGGCCCGACGGGTTGCGACCGAGTTAATTGCAACCGGTTCTTCCACTTATCCGGTAATTGGCGTTCAGCTAGACATGACCTATGAAGGCCAAGGCGCAAAGATCGAATCCATTGTTGAAGGTGGACCAGCTTCTGAAACTGAGCTCGCTGATGGAGATGTGATTACCGAAATCGACGGCGTAAAAGTTAGTGATGGAACGGAACTTGTAGTTCGAATCCGAGCAAAAGATCCGGGTGATGTTGTCGAGTTAACGCTTGATGACGGCAGTGTCATTGAAGTTACTTTGGGTTCGGATCAAAACTAGTTTTTGCTAGGGGAGTAAAGTCAGGTTATGAATATCGGGTGGACAGAGTTCTTAGTCATTGCGATGATCGGCTTGATCGTTTTTGGGCCGGAGCGCTTGCCAGAAATGAGCGCCCAGTTTGCCAAGTTCATTAAGGCCACACGAACCAAGGCAAGTGAAGCCACGGCTGAGTTAACCAAATCTGTTGATACCAAGGTCGTTACTGACTTAGCCAAAGATCTGCGCGGACTAACTCCACGAGGGCTAACAACTGGGGCAGTTACTTCGGCTGCAGGTCTAACCGGGCAGAAAAAGCCTTCCTCATCTGGATCAGCAAAAGTAAATCCAGTATTTGATCCTGACGCAACTTAGTCGCGATTAGGTGTAACGCCTAAGTTCATTCCAACCAAACCACGTGGACGAGTTCCAAGCTTGGTTGCCATTTCAATGATTACTTTAGAAGCTGGTGCATCAGGATGGGAAAGCACGAATGGCATTCCGGCATCGCCACCTTCGCGAAGACCTGGATCAAATGGAATTCGACCTAACAGCGGAACTTCTTGACCAACATTTTGGCTAAGTGTTTCGGCAACCATTTTTCCGCCACCAGAACCAAACATGTCGATTGGCTCACCACAGTGTGGGCAAGCAAATGCAGACATGTTCTCAATTACACCGCTTACGCGTTGATTAACTTGCGGCGCCAACATGCCAGCACGGATTGCGACGTCAGCAGCAGCTGGCTGGGGAGTTGTGACGATGATCAGTTCGCTCTGGGGTAGCAAGTGAGCTGTGCTAATAGCAATGTCACCTGTGCCCGGTGGCAGGTCAAGAAGTAATACATCTAGGTCGCCCCACCAAACTTCGCTTAAGAATGATTCAAGGTAGCGATGCAACATCGGACCACGCATAGCGACAGGTTCGTGACGACCCTTTGGCTTTAGCGGCAACATCGACATGATGCGAACATCGTGTCCCTGTGGCGGCATGATCATGTTCTCAACTTTTAGTGGAGCCTGAGTCACACCCATCATGTCGGGAATAGAGTGCCCGTAGATATCCGCATCAACAATTCCAACTGACAATCCTTGTGTCGCCATCGCAGCAGCCAAATTAGTCGTTACTGAGGATTTTCCAACGCCACCCTTGCCAGACGCAATTGCGTAAATTCTGGTCAATGAGCCGGGCAAATTGAATCGAATCTCTTTGGTTGGGCCCTGCAACTTTTCCCGAAGTGCAGTTCTTTGCTCGGGACTCATTACATCAAGTTCAACTTCAACTTCAGTAACGTCTCTGACCTTAGATACTGCATCTTTGACGTTGTTGACGATGGTGTCTTGCATTGGACAGGCCGAAATTGTCAGGTAGACACCGACCGTTACTTTGCCACCGTCAATGGCAACATCTTTAACCATTCCAATGTCAGTGATTGGTCGGCGAATTTCTGGATCAATTACAGTTGCGAGAGCGGCTTGAACGGCTTCTTGGTTAACACTCATGAAGTTTCTGGGTCATCCTTTTTGTCAGCATTTTGTATGTCTTTGAATTCTTCCAGTAAGTCACGAATCTCGCCACGTAGGTAGTCACGAGTGACGACTTCTCCTAGTGCTAGGCGCAAGGAAGCAATTTCGCGAGTCAAGTAATCAGTGTCTGCAAGTAGACGTTCGGTGTGATCCCGATCTTTGTGGAATTGCACTCGATCCCGATCAGCCTGTCGATTTTGAGCTAACAAAATTAGCGGAGCAGCATATGAAGCCTGAAGCGAAAGTGCCAAAGTTAAGAAGAGAAATGGAAATGCATCAATTCGAAGATCACCAGGAGCGACAATGTTCCAAAGCAGCCAACTAATGACGGCAAAAGTCATGTATCCCAAGAAGCGCCAGGATCCTAAGAACCGAGCAACTCTTTCACTTACCCGGCCAGCGGTTTCGGAATCAACAGTTGGACGTAGGGAACGACCTCTTTCTAACGGCTGATCCAAACGTGGTCCCCGTAGTTCGTTGCGTGCCATGATCAGCCCTCCTCATCTAACTCGTTTTCTCGCCAGTCAGCTGGCAACATATGGTCAATGACGTCATCAATAGTGACGGCACCTATCAAATGATCATTCTCGTCCACAACAGGCAAAGCCACCAAGTCGTAAGTAGCAAAGTATCGCGCGACTTGCCCAAGTGGGGCCGTTGGACCAATAGGCGTAAGGGATGTGTCCAATACTCCAGAAACCAAACTTGACGGCGGTTCTCGCAACAGTCTTTGGACGTGGGCAACGCCTACGTACTTGCCGGTTGGTGTTTCATGTGGCGCTCTTGTGACATAAACCTGAGAAGCCAGTGCTGGTGATAGCTGTGCCTGACGGACTCGTGCTAACGCTTCAGCAACAGTAGCGTCAGTAGACAAGATCACAGGCTCTGTTGTCATCATGCCGCCAGCACTGAAATCGTCATAAGTCAAAAGGCGACGCAAGTCTTTTGCTTCATCTGGTTCCATGGCTTTTAGGTACGCTTCAGCTTGCTCGGGTGGTAATTCAGAAAGTAAGTCAGCCGCATCGTCTGGGTCCATTTCTTCCAAGACAGCACTTGCTAGCTCTAACCCAAGTTCAGACATGATTTCAACCCGATCATCTTCGGGAAGTTCTTCAAATACATCTGCAAGTTTTTCAACATCAAGACCTTGGATTAGTTCGAGACGACGCTTTTGCGGCAGCTCTTGCAACAAATTTGCTAAGTCAGCAGGACGCATGGTTTCAATCGATGCCAGTAGATGATCAACTGGTTGTTGCTCGCTTTCCAAAAACAATCCAGTTACTGCGTTCCATTCGACTGCAACAGTTTCGCCACGACGACCAAAACCTGACCCAGCCTTTCGAATGAAAATTCGACTTAAAGTCCATTCTTGGGTGCGCTCCTGAGTCATACCAATGTCCTGAACCGTCACAACTTCACTTGTTTCAGTCAGCTTTACGCGTCGATCCAGGAGCTCTGCAACTACTAGTGTTTCTTCCGCGCGACCTTCGAATCTGCGCAGATTCACGACACCGCTTGTAACGACTGACCCTGGCTCGATTGAAGTTATGCGTGCCATTGGCACAAAAATTCGCCGGCGCGGAGCAACTTCAACGACAAACCCTAAAACTGAAGGGGCCCTGCCAGTTAGTCGCGTGGTAACTACAACATCACGAATCTTGCCTACTTGATCTCCCACGGAGTCAAATACGGCAGTCCCAGCCAGCCGGGCTAGGTAGATGCGGGTTTGTGTTGTGCTCACGTGTCGAGATTACCCGTTGAGGTCTAGATCTAAAGAATCCTAACTTTGGTCAAATGCCTGATTTCCGTTTGAATTCACGGGATATTCATCTAGGGTCAAT
>JBDLQS010000028.1:0-3257 GCA_039800445.1 Actinomycetota bacterium | reverse complement strand
CACATCACATCATCTGGGTTAATCCCCGCAAGGCTGCAGCAAATTATGAGCCATTAGTTGCTGGGATGGCAGCAGCTTTACCGTACGTTGATACTTTCGTTAGCGGACATTCAATCCGGGCGCTGCAGGAAGTTATGGACGCAATTCGAAATGCACAGAAGCGTACTGAAATCCAAATTCAAACCCGGGTCAGTTAAAGTACTGCAACCTGCATCAACTGCTTGAAAGTTTCTTCACCTTCACCAGTAATTGAAATCCTTGGGTGAGAACTATCAATACGACCCCAAAGGTAAAGATCCATCGCTTCAGCATCGCCGGAAATCACCAAGCGCGCCGAAGCGTTCGCTTGATCAGCAACTGAAACTGTTGCTGCTTTATCTGTGAACTGCAGATCCCAAACTTGAGTACCAGACTTTGTTGTCGCAACAATAGAAACGCCACCAAAGTCAATGTTCGGAACTTCTGGCCAAGATCCCATTAGTGGCAAGAAATCTAAAACCTCGTCCACACCATCAAGCGCTAAGGCTTCATCAATCTTGGTGACAGCACCAACTGCTTGTTCGGCATCAATGCGATGGATTACGGTTTCATGTGCCATTCGGCGAAACCAAAAATCAACCGAGAAATCACAGTGATGAAACGACCAAGTTGGGCGCTCTGGACGATTAATGTCCAAAGCTTTGGTGATCGCCTCAAATCCCCAGGACATGAATTCCATAAAGTCTTCGGTGCGGGGATAAGGAGCCAAATGCTCTTTGTTCTGAGCCTGGCTTCCAGTTTCAATCACAAAGGCTTGGCCTAAGTAAACGTGTGCCATGTGTTTGGCCAAATCATTCGTATTCCAACCGGGACAGCTTGGAACCTCAACTGGAGTTCCAGGGATTGCTGCGGCCAAGAGTTGGTAGTCGGCATTGAGGTGAAGTAAGTATTGTTCCCGCGAAAGTTCGGTTCCGGCTACAGATCTCATGGGCATAAGCCTACGGATTAGACTTTGAGCATGTTCGCATCTTTGTCAGATCGCCTAGGCGCCACCTTTAAGCAGTTGCGCGGTAAAGGACGGTTAACCGAGAACGACATCGACGAGACTGTAAGAGAAATTCGCATCGCCCTGCTTGATGCTGACGTCGCACTTCCAGTTGTGCGCGAGTTTTGTGCTCGAATCAAGGAGCGAGCACTCGGATCTGAAGTATCCGCAGCCCTAAATCCAGCACAACAAATCATCAAAATTGTTAATGAAGAATTGATTGGTATTCTGGGTGGCGAAACCAGGCGACTAAAGCTTGCAAAGAATCCACCAACCGTTATCTTGCTTGCCGGTCTACAAGGCGCTGGCAAAACGACACTTGCTGGAAAACTTGCAGCGCACTTACGAACTCAAGGTCATCAGCCAATGTTGGTGGCAGCTGACTTGCAGCGACCAAATGCAGTTGATCAATTGAAAATTGTTGGGGAGCAATCAAACACAGTTGTTTTCGCTCCGGAACCAGGTAACGGTGTTGGCGATCCAGTTAAAGTAACCCGAGATGCCATGAAGTTTGCTAAAGACAAACTTCATGACGTTGTAATTGTTGACACTGCCGGACGCCTTTCCATTGACAGCGACTTAATGGATCAACTGGCGAAAGTTAAAGCTGAAGCGAAGCCAGATGAAACTCTGCTGGTAATCGACGCTATGACTGGTCAAGATGCAGTCAATACGGCTGAAACTTTTGCTCGTGACATTGGAATCGATGCAGTTGTTCTAACAAAACTTGATGGCGATGCTCGTGGTGGCGCGGCGCTTTCCGTGGCAACCATCACCGGCAAGCCGATCATGTTTGCATCAACGGGCGAGAAGTTAACTGACTTTGAAGTCTTCCACCCTGATCGCATGGCTTCCAGAATTTTGAACCTGGGTGATTTGCTAACTCTGATTGAGCAAGCAGAGCAAACTCTTGATAAAGATCAAACTGAAAAGTTCGCCAAGAAAGTTAAAGATGGCGAAGACTTCACGCTGACGGACTTTATGCTGCAGATGCAGCAACTTCGCAAAATGGGATCTATGACAAAAATGCTTGGCATGTTGCCAGGTATGGCTGAAATGAAAAAGCAGATAGAAAATGTTGACGAGCGCGAAATTGATCGCGTCGAAGCAATCATTTCTTCAATGACTCCAGCTGAACGCGAAGATCCGAAATTACTTAATGGATCACGACGCGTTCGCATCGCTAAGGGATCAGGTATGCAAGTTAGCGATGTAAACACTTTGATGGACCGCTTTGTCGTTGCGCAAAAAATGATGAAGCAAATGGCTAAGGGTGGCTCAGTTCCTGGCATGCCACCGATGCCAGGAATGCCCGGCATGCGTCCGCAACAAAAGAAAGTTCAAAAGCCAGGCAAAGGTGCAAAGAAATCAGGTAACCCAGCTAAACGAGCAGCTCAAGATTCAGGAATTGAATTCGAAGAGCCGAGTGCAACGCTTACTGAGATACCGAGTGCTTTCCGAGACTTTCTGAAATAGCTTTTGGGTCGCCAACCTGCACCACAATTGTGTCGAATTCGCTTCCAAGTAAGTTAAACCGAACTGTGTGATCAGCAAGTTTCTTTCGAACATTCCAGAAATGCTTCACACCATGGCGCTGACGATATGTTCCTGCGATAACACCGAAGCCATAAGTTCCAGGAGCGCGTAGACCTTGACATTGTTTGACTATCTCCGGACCAAGGTCTATCGATACCAACTGGTCACGACGAATAGAAATGTCTCGCTTTGAAGCATTGAGAAACTTGTCCCATCGGGAAAACCTAATAGTGACTAGGGATTCAGCAATAACAACCTCAGCGAACATAGCTATATTTTACCCCTGAATTAAAGGGTTCTATCTGGGTCAAATTCCCTCAATTTCCTGATTTTTGCCTTGTCTGGCATGATTTATCAAGTAATCCCGACTTGGTAGCCGGCCCTCTACCCGCAACCTTGTTGGATTCATAGACATTAACTAGTTGCGCCCCCGCTGCAACAACGGTTTTATGTCACACCAATTATCAGGAGAAATAAAACTCGTGGCCGTAAAGATCAAACTTAAGCGCATGGGCAGCATCCGCAACCCGCAATACCGCGTAGTAATTGCCGACGCCCGTACCGCTCGTGATGGCCGTGCCATCGAAGAAATCGGTTTGTACCATCCAAAAGAAGAACCAAGTCTTATCAAGATCAATTCAGATCGCGTTCAGTACTGGCTAGGCGTTGGCGCACAGCCAACTGAACCAGTAATGGT
>JBDLQS010000027.1:0-2713 GCA_039800445.1 Actinomycetota bacterium | reverse complement strand
ACGTGACCAACAGAAATATTCCGTCGAGCCAGAATTAATCGTCGCTGAGGAAGTTACGACTACTTTAGATTAAGCCCTTTTCCCAATAAACACTGGGATGCAAGGTGACTTTTGAGTTGGTGTCGCACTCGATATTTCGCCCGAATTACCGAGCCTGGGCTCGCGGATGGGCCGTGGCATAGACCTCGCGTAACTGATCTACGGTCACCAAAGTGTAGATCTGCGTCGTGGTGACGGATGCATGCCCCAAAAGCTCCTGCACAACTCGAACATCGGCCCCATTTTCCAGCAAATGTGTAGCAAACGAGTGCCTCATTGTGTGCGGCGAAACCTTGCCCGCTAAGTCCGCGCGCGCAGCTGCGGCTTGCAAGATAGACCAAGCACTTTGCCTCGACAGTTTGGAGCCGCGGGCATTTAGAAACAGTGCCGAACTCGATGTTGACTTACTTGCCAGCACCGGACGACTGCGCACCAAGTAGCGATCTAACGCTTTTAAGGCATGAGAGCCAACTGGTACGAGACGTTCTTTATTTCCTTTACCTTTAAGTCGCAAAATCGGAAGGTCTTTGGAAAGCGATGAAACATCATCCAGACTCAAATCTGTTAACTCGGAAATACGCGCCCCGGTGCCATAAAGAAGTTCCAAAAGTGCCTGATCGCGCATCATGAGAACTGTGAGGTCAGACTCGCTACCAGCACCGACTGCACCCAGTAATCTCTCAATTTCAGCAAAAGTCAAAGCCTTAGGTAGACGTTTAGATATGCCTGGAGGCTTCACTGCGCGAGCTGAATCTGAAGTTGTGATTCCCTCTTTCGCAAGGAATGCGTGCAGGCCCCTAACCGCAATTAGGGTTCGGGCTGCAGAAGAAGGGGCCAAAGCCGAGTGATTTTCGTTACCAAGTCTTAAGCTGATCAGAAATTCAGAGATGTCGTTGGCAGATACTGCGGAGAACTCAAGAATGTCTCTACCGACGAGGAATTCCTGATATCTACCTAGATCCCTGCGATAAGCAGACATCGAATTCTTGGCTAGACCACGCTCTACAAGCAAGTGATCGAGATACCCATTGATGTGCCGTTGAATTTGAGATGTTTTTGAATCTGGCACACTTTGAACTTACCTGACATAACTACCAGAATGCGCTATTCGGCACTCGATATTTGGGCCTTGGAGAAATTTAAGCGATGGAGAAACGATCAGCCATCATGGCTTCACGTCGGGCTACTTCGGTGCTAACGCCAGAAAGCAGAATTGAAAGTGGAGTATCTAGCGCATTACATACAGCTGCCAACAACTCGGAAGAGGCCTCTTTTTGACCGCGCTCAAGTTCGGACAAATATCCCAGCGAAACTTGGGCGTCTCTTGAAACATCGCGCAAAGTACGTCCTTGCTCGTTACGGCGACGGCGTAATTCTTCACCAATCACCTGGCGCATGAGAATCATTTTCTTGCCGTAAACCGGAGTTGCACTTGGATCTGCGATCTTGACGGTATGGGTAAGTGAAGTCTGGCCTTGCGGTGTGATTGATTTTACTGAGGTTTTAATTACCGGCTGCTGTGTCATGTCGCGTTCCATTCCTTCATCATATCAAGAATCTTTGTATTTCGTCTTGTGGTTAATCATGCCCATTAAATGTGGGGATAAACCTTGATATCCCCTCTGGATTAGAGCATTGTCAGCAAAAGTTCAAGAGCCGCAGCAACGGTCTCTTCTCGTACTTGATCTCTTGCTTCTCTATGGTCATCCGTCTCGGGAAACAGATGTAGCTCATCCACAGCCGAATCAATGACGGTTCCCTGCTCATCTCGCATTACGCAAGCGACAAACACCGTGCCAGGCAGATGTCCATCTTGAGAAGCCGGTCCAGCAACCCCAGTCACTGCTAATCCAAAGTCCGCATTCAGTTTGGCTGCGACGCCGGTTGCCATTTCGAGCGCCACCTGGGCTTGAACTGCACCACCCTCAGCAAGCAATGCTTCTGAGACGCCTAGCAGGCTAGATTTCAAATCTGTTGCGTAGGCAATGACGCCCCCACGAAAAATTTGGGAAGCTCCTGGTATCGAAGTGATCGTTGAGCCTAACTGTCCACCAGTTAATGATTCAGCTGTGGCAACAGTTCTTCCTTGCATGGCAAAGACCACAGTTACTGCAAGGGAGTCGATATCAGTAGTCATCGGTGGCTCGTTTCATTCGCCTAGTATGTCAAAACATCATTTAGCACGAGGGAGAACTCGCGCTTTTACAACGTAATCAATTCCAGTCGTAATTGTTAAAGCCAACGCAACGCCTAACGACATTTGAGCGACTGCATCGACCCAACCATTGAGTGGAATCAAGAACGCAACAATGGCAATGATCTGGCTTACAGTTTTAACTTTGCCACCGCGACTAGCTGGGATAACACCATGTTTAATGACCCAAAACCGCATCAAAGTAATAGCTACTTCTCTGAAAATGATGACTCCCGTAACCCACCAAGCAATTTCATCTTGAATTGAAAGAGCGATCAAGGCGGTGCCAATCAGAGCTTTATCTGCGATCGGATCGGCAATCTTTCCAAAGTTTGTGACCAACCCATAGCGCCTAGCCCATACACCGTCAACGAGATCTGTCAGCGCTGCGATCAAAAACACCATGGCGCTCGCCCACTGAACTGAATCTGTTTGCTCAATCGCAAGCACTAGATATCCAAAAATCGGAACCATGAATAA
>JBDLQS010000026.1:0-3706 GCA_039800445.1 Actinomycetota bacterium | reverse complement strand
CTGAGAATGTCATCTATTTCTCTCCTTGGTTATCCGTGTGCGTGAAGCGGTTTGCCTGCAAGTGCCATATGAGCTTCGCCCATTGCCTCTGACAGTGTTGGGTGTGCATGGATCAAAGGAGCCACATCACTTGCACGTGCCTCCCAGTTATAAATCAATTCTGCTTCAGCCAAGAGTTCTCCCACACGTGCACCAACCATATGGACGCCAAGTACTGGGCCATCTTTTTGTGCCACGAGTTTAATTGAACCGGCAGTGTTAAGAATTTGAGCCTTACCGTTTCCGGCCAAGTCATACGTTAGTTCAACGACATCATGACCGCGCTTTTTTGCCTCTGCAGTTGTTAAACCAACAGATGCAACCTCGGGCTCTGAATAAGTAACACGGGGAACGCCATCGTAATTAATTGGGCGAGGGTTTAACCCTGCGATCTCTTCGGCGACCAAAATACCCTCGGCAAAACCTACGTGTGCTAGTTGCAAAGTTGGGATTAAGTCACCAACCGCCCAGATTCCTGGAACATTGGTGCGGCACTTGTCATCGACTAATACATAACCACGATCCATTGAAATGCCTTGTTCTTCATACCCCAAGTTTGCAGATACTGGACCACGGCCCACTGAAACCATAAGAACGTCGGCAGTAAATGTCTTTCCATCTTCTAGGGTGACGGTTACGCCATCAGCAGTCTTAACGGCAGACTGAAAACGAACGCCAAGTTCGAATTTAATCCCACGCTTGCGGAATGCTCGCTCAAGTTGCTTGCTTGATGATTCATCTTCTAGCGCGATCAAATGCGGCAAGCCCTCGATGATGGTCACATCTGAACCAAAAGACTTCCAGACAGATGCGAACTCGCAACCAATTACGCCACCACCAAGAACAATTACGCTCTTTGGAACATACGACATCTTGGTTCCATGGTCTGAAGTAATAATCTTCTCGCCATCAATTTCTAATCCAGGAAGAGTCTTGGCATATGAACCAGTTGCAAGAATTATATTCTTTCCGGTGTAACGAACACCATTAACTTCTACTGCATCTTTAGCAACGAGCTTTCCGTAACCTTCGATGAAAGTAATTCCACGAGATTTCACTAATCCCGTTAAACCTTTGTACAACTTACTGATGACACCATCTTTGTAACTATTAACGCCAGCCATATCAATGCCATCAAATGTAGATTTGACTCCAAAGTGCGAACCTTCGCGAGCGCCATCAGCGATCTCTGCAGAGTGCAAAAGCGCCTTAGTTGGAATACAACCTCGGTGTAAGCAGGTTCCGCCGACCTTGTCTGCTTCGATCAAGGCAACGCTCAGACCGAGCTGCGCGCCGCGAAGGGCTGCGGCGTAACCGCCACTTCCTCCACCAAGGATGACGAGATCAAATTGAGACACTAAACGGCTCCCTCCATGCGCCCACGCGGGCTATGTGCTTATCTTGCCCCAAAGAGGGGCAAACCTCCCAATGCGCCAGGAAGGGCTACCCCTGCTCGGCCAAAGTCACAAGTGAGCGAAGAGAAATTCCGGTTCCACCGACAGGTGTGTAGCCATGAGGCTTAGCTTCGTTATAGGCAGGACCCGCGATATCCAAATGCAGCCATGGCAGATCGGCTGAAACGAAATCCTTCAGGAAAAGTCCAGCAACAAGCATGCCGCCCATGCGATCGCCAATGTTGGCCAAATCTGCAACAGGTGAATCAAGTGAAGCGCGTAACTCTTCAGGAAGTGGCATCGGCCAGAACTGTTCTCCACTGATCGCGGTGACCTTCATGAAGGCTTCGCTGAATTCTGGGTTGTTAGTCATCACTGCACTTGTGCGAGTTCCCAAAGCAACTACCTGCGCGCCGGTCAAAGTTGCAACATCGATAATTCCATCAAGTTTGCTGTTCACACTTTGAGCTTTCATCAATGCATCAGCCAGAACTAAACGACCTTCTGCATCAGGGTTTAAGACTTCAACTGTCTTACCACCAAAAATAGTGATGATGTCACTTGGACGAGTAGCGGTATCACTTGGCATGTTTTCGGCTAACGGTGCCCAAGCATCGATTGCAACATTTAATTTCAATTCAGCAATTGCAACAACTGCGGCGCTAACCGCTGCTGCACCGCTCATGTCTGACTTCATCGCTTCCATACCTGCGGCGGGCTTTAGCGCTAAGCCACCAGTATCAAAAGTAATTCCCTTACCAACAAATGCATATCGCTTAGCTACTTTGCCTTTAGGCGTGTATGAAATATGGAGCAAACGTGGGGGATTGGCCGAACCTTGTCCAACGCCAATGATTCCGCCAAAACCCTGAGACTTAAGTTGCTTCTCATCCCAAACCTGAACCTTTAAGCCAGACTTTGATCCACCTGCAGCCTTTACAACCGCAGCCATTTTCTTAGTAAATGAATCTGGAGTTAAGTGACTAGGGGGAGTATTGATCAAATCGCGAACTAAGTATGTGTACTTAGCAACAATTGCAGCACGCGAAATTGCAGCTTTAGCATCTGCAGTTGTAGCAAGCTTTGAGTGAATAGTTATTGTCTTGAGTGGAGCCTTGAAATCAGCTTTAGTTGAGCCACGAAACTCAGTAAATGAATACGCACCCAAAGCAGCGCCTTCGGCAACAGCTGCCACCTCGGGCAAAGACTTTGCTGGCAATGAGAAAGTCGCAGATGCATTTCCTGCCAGTGCGCGTGATGCAGCTCCGGCTGCTCGGCGAAGAGTCTCGTGCGAATACTGCGAAGCTTTTGGCCCTAGGCCTGTAAAGACAAACATACGAACATGTGTACCTGGCACTTTGATGACTTCATCAGTTTTTCCGGTAGCACCCATGTCAACCAGTTGGGCAAGAACGGTTTTGGTATCAATTGCCATTTCGCCAGCTTCAATGGCGATTCCGCCCTTTGAATTGGTAGAAGAAAGTCCTAGGACTAGTACTTCATCTTTAACAACGCCATCTGAAATCTTTAGTGTGCTCATACCCTGAAGCGTAATAGAAAGATTGGTAGGTTTGCACAATGAAGAGCTCGCCACTAAACGATAAACACCTAGCGCTTAGCGCAAAGATGGCCGATTTTGGTGGCTGGATGATGCCGATTGAGTATCCAGGGGCGGGCGTTCTGGCCGAACATGCTGCGGTCCGTGAACGGGTAGGACTCTTTGATGTATCACACCTTGGAAAAGCGTCGGTTGTGGGCCAGGGGGCCCTTGATTTTCTCAATCAATGTTTGACCAATGATTTGAACAAGATCGAAAATGGTTCTGCCCAATACACCTTGTTATGTACACCCGATGGTGGAGTTGTCGATGATTTGATTGCCTATCGAAACTCAGCTGATGATTTCTTGCTAGTTCCAAACGCTTCCAACACTACGGATGTAGTCAAAGTTTTGCAAGAGAAAGCACCGGCAGGTATTGAAGTAAAGAATCTGCACAATGAGTTTGCAGTTTTGGCGGTTCAAGGCCCACTTGCGCCACAAGTATTGGCACAACTAGGAATCATGACTGATATCGATTACATGGCTTTTACTCATGTTTCGATTTCTGGTGCCGATGTAATTGTGTGTCGCACCGGATACACCGGTGAACTAGGTTTTGAACTACTTCCACGAACACAGGACGCAGCAAAAGTCTGGGACGCCATTGTTCAAGTCATTACTCCAATGGGGGGCTTGGTATGTGGGCTGGGAGCTCGCGACACTTTAAGAACTGA
>JBDLQS010000025.1:0-7017 GCA_039800445.1 Actinomycetota bacterium | reverse complement strand
GCAACATCATGACTGCGTCGGAACCTTCAAGAGATGCATCAAGATCGTATGAAACTTCACAATCCCAGTCTTCAACGCCATACGGCAGCAAGGTTGGCGGTGCTACTAGGCGCACTTTGGCTCCGAGGGTATTTAGAAGCAAGACATTTGATCGAGCCACACGGCTGTGCAGGACGTCGCCGACAATCGTGACATTAATTCCCTTTAGATCACCCTCACCGTTTCGAAGGTGATTACGAAGTGTGAAGGCATCCAAGAGTGCCTGGGATGGATGTTCATGAGTGCCGTCGCCAGCATTTATCACTCCACCAGAAATCCAACCGGCGTTTGCAAGTCGATGCGGTGCGCCACTGCTGTTATGACGAATGATTACGGCGTCGGCACCCATCGCTTCTAAAGTGAGTGCTGTGTCTTTCAGGCTTTCGCCTTTGGAAACGCTTGAACCTTTAGCTGAAAAGTTGATTACGTCCGCGCTTAATCGTTTTGCGGCTGCTTCAAATGAGATTCGGGTGCGAGTTGAATCTTCATAAAAGAGATTTACAACAGTTCGGCCACGAAGTGGTGGAAGTTTGCCAACACCTTGCTCAGTTGCCGCCGCAAGTTGCTTGGCAGTATCCAAAACTAGAATTGCGTCTTCGTAGCTTAAGTCTGCAGCGCTTAGTAAGTGCTTCATGACTCACGCTCGATTCGCACTTCATCAACGCCATCGTGTTCAACTAGGTTGACTTGAACTTTTTCCACGCGGGACGTTGGTAAGTTCTTGCCAACATAATCTGCTCTAATCGGCAATTCGCGATGACCGCGATCAACCAATACGGCAAGTTGAACAAGTTGTGGTCTGCCGTGTTCAGAGATGGCATCGAGCGCTGCTCTGATGGTTCGGCCAGAGAAAAGTACATCATCTACCAAGATCACCAAGCGACCTTCGATACCTTCTGGTGGGATCGTCGTTGGAAGTAGGGCTCGAGCTGGGCGGGAACGAAGATCATCACGGTACATCGTGATGTCAATTGCCCCAACCGAAACTGGATTGCCTTGAATTTTTGCAATCTTTTCGCCAAGCCGAGTTGCAAGTGATGCACCACGAGTTGGAATGCCCATCAAAGTTAAATTAGTTGCACCTTGAGTGCGCTCCACGATTTCGTGGGCTAACCGGGTGAGGGCGCGAGAGATATCGCTGGAATCTAGGACTACGTGTCCTTGTGGCTCAAAGTCGTGCGTCATCTTCTTACCTCCTTTCCTGCCTCACGGGACAGGTGTTAAAGGATGGCGTGCTTTCAAGCTTTCATTACTTTAGCAGGCAAGGTCGAAATTGGTCACATTGGGAGCAAAACGCCTAGGCGTTATGAAAATAGCGCCACTCTTATTGGGTGCAAATAACGCCTAGGCGTTATTTGCACCATGCCCCAACCTATGAACCCGCATACCGTTTGTTGACCCAGGAACACCCGGCGGAACTCCCGCAATAACCACAATCGGGTCATGCAGCTTAAAGATTCCCAGGTCCAACAAAACTTTGTCCAGTTGGGCCACCATCTCGTCAGTATGCGAAACGCTTGGTGCCAAAAATGTTTCGGTGCCCCAAACCAAGGAAAGTCGGTTGCGCACATCCTCATTTGGGGTGAATGCAATTAATCTAGTGCGGCTTCGGTGCCTGGCCACCAAACGTGCCGAACTACCAGTTTCAGTAAAGGCAACCACGCTGACCGCAGCCACGTGAGTTGCCACATCGACTGCAGCTAGGCACATCGCTTTAGCAGTTTCACCATGCGCATCATCGGCAAGTTTCGGCAAAGATTCCAGAGCTCCAGCTTCGATGTGAGTAATGATTCGACTCATAGTTTGCACCACGTGGATGGGATCAATACCAACACTGGTTTCGCCCGAAAGCATTAAAGCATCAGCGCCATCGAGCACCGCATTTGCCACGTCACTCGCTTCAGCGCGAGTTGGTCGATTAGAACTGATCATCGATTCAAGCATCTGAGTTGCCACAATCACTGGCTTGGTTGCAGCGCGGGCTAATTCAATTGCGCGCTTTTGAACCATAGGAACCTGTTCCAGCGGAAGCTCAACACCGAGATCGCCACGCGCCACCATGATTCCGTCGAACGCATCAATTATTTCCCGCAGGTTATTTACAGCCTGTGGTTTTTCAATTTTGGCAATAACAGGAATGCGACGACCTTCTTGATCCATGATCTTATGGACATCTGAAATATCAGCCGCGCTTCTGACGAAAGAAAGCGCCACCATGTCAACGCCTTGCTTAAGAGCCCAGCGCAAATCTGAAATATCTTTTTCCGAAAGTGCCGGAACACTAACTGCGACACCAGGCAAGTTAATTCCCTTGTTGTCACTTACGGTCCCAGCTTCGGTTACACGGGTTAAGACAGAGTCTGCGGTGACTTCCAGGACCTCTAAACCAACTTTTCCATCATCAATCAGAATGCGATCGCCAATCTTGCAATCACCTGGCAAGCCTGCATAGGTAGTTCCGCAGATAGTTGCATCGCCGGCAACATCGCGAGTTGTAATTGTGAATGACTCACCCAGTTGTAGTTCTACGGGGCCAGCTGCAAAGCGACCCAACCTAATTTTTGGCCCTTGTAAATCAGCAAGGATGCCAACACCCTTACCAGATTCGATTGAGGCAGCGCGAACCATTTCATAAGAACGTGCATGATCTGCTTGTTCACCATGCGAAAGATTAAGTCGCGCTACATTCATGCCAGCAGCGACGAGGTTCTTGATGACTTCAGGAGAAGCGGTAGCCGGACCTAACGTGCAAACAATTTTTGCGCGACGCACAATTTTTCCTAACCAGAGATTGTCTCTAGTTTACCGCTTGTAACAAGCTATTGCTTTGGTTTGGCTCTACGTCCGCGCGGTTTAGATTCACTGGGCTGAACTGCAGATGAATTTTGGGTTAGCAATTCTGAATTCTCAGTGACCTTTTCGGCCGAAGCTGTTACTGCGGTTGCAGCAACCAAAGGTTCCTGACCTTGAATCACTAGCTTTCCACCAGACATGAGTTCGCGTCCTGGATTCTTTTCGCTGGAGCGAACCAGATAAATCAGAGCTAAGGCTCCAATTATCAACGCGGTCCAGACATTGAAGCGAAGACCAAGTATGTGACGAGCATCATCAATACGCATAGTTTCGATCAAGCCACGGGCAGCGCAGTACAGCGCAACATAAAGTGCAAAGACGCGACCATGTCCCATGACATATCTCTTGTCAGCCCAAATTATGAAGAATCCAATTGCTACGCAGGCTAGTGCTTCATAAAGAAATGTTGGATGGAAGGTTTCAAATTGCGTAAATTCAGTTGGTCGGTTTTCAGTTGCAATCTCCAGGCCCCAAGGCAAGGTTGTTGGACGACCAAAAAGCTCTTGATTAAACCAGTTACCAAGACGTCCAATTGCTTGCGCAAAAGCAATGCCTGGTGCGATTGAATCTGCAAATGGCGCAAATGGAACTCCGAGCCGCTTAGCGCCGATCCAAGCACCAACTCCACCTAGAGCTAGAGCTCCCCAGATACCGAGGCCACCTTCCCAAATTCGCAAAGCTCCTAAGAAGCCTTTGCCGCCTTCAGTGAAGTAAAGTTCCCAGTCCGTCATCACGTGATAAATGCGGCCACCAATAATTCCAAATGGCACTGCCCACATTGCGATGTCGGCAACTTGTCCATCGAGTCCACCACGTGCAATCCAGCGTTTATTTCCTAGCCAAACCGCAACGAATATTCCAAGCAAAATGAAGAAGGCATAGGCGCGAAGCGGTACTGGACCCAGTTGCCAAACGCTTTGCGAAGGACTTGGAATAAACGCAGGAATCAGAAGCATTATGGGTTCAGATCACTTAGCTCTTAGTCGCAGCTTCGATTGCAGCTGTTAACTGAGCCGGATCAAACAAAACTTCGCCAGTTAATTCGGTGCCGTTAAGAATTCCTGTTGGTGTGGAGGAAACGCCTTCAGAATTAAATGCATCATATGAATTAGCTACCCAACCGGCATACTTTTCTGAGGTTAAGCATTCAGTGAATGTGTCTAGCGCTTCACCAGTGATTCCAGATGACTCTGCAACTGAAATCAATGTTTCAGTTGAGAATCCGGTGCCCTCTTCTACTGGCTGAGCAGCAAAGACTCCAAGGTGATACTTCTCTTCAGCACCAGCATCAACAGCGCAACCAAATGCCATCGATGCGCGCTGGGAAGAGTTTGGATTCCCAGCGGCTGTGTTTGAAGAAAGCAGATTCTTATCTAAGAAAATTGTTGGACGATATTCAACGCGGACTTTTCCAGCGTCAATCAGACCTTGGATCGCAGCACCTGATGCTTCTTCGAAGCGAGCACAGGCTGGGCACTGGAAGTCTTCCCAAAGTTGCAGGATTGGGATATTTTCGGCATCTGGCGCAGTCCAGGCAGATCCAACCTTTACGCCATAGGTATCGGAAGTTACTCCGGTTGGCAGAGCTGCATCGGTAGGTACAACTGCATCCTTGTTTGAAAGAACTGGAATTGCGATCAACGCGGCCATTACGGCAACCACAACTAGACCGCCAATTATGCGAATCTTGCGTTGACGTTTTTGTTCAATTGCTGCAGCTTCTTGACGGGCTGCGGCGGCGGCGGCTTTTGCGGCTTTGGCACTCATGTTTTCTTGTGACACGAAAACTCCATTAATCAAGGTTGCGTTTAAGTAATAACTTACGTTCCATTAATTATGTCGCACTTTTGCAAGTGCCGGAACTTGCCAAAAAGTAAGCAGTTTTAGCGGGCTAAACCTTTGGAAAGGGCTTGCGCTAACGCCTTCGCACCAGCAGCGCCATCATTCTTAATTGCAGTGACAAATGCACTACCAACTATGACACCGTCAGCATATTGGGCTATCTCATGGGCCTGTTCTGGCGTGGAAACGCCTAGCCCAACGGCTATGGGTAGGTCACTGTGGCGCCGGGCCTTTGCGACTAAACCTTCAATGGCATCAGAAATAGAGCTGCGCGCACCCGTCACTCCCATTACCGCGCCCGCGTAAATGAAACCCGTGGTGACGTTTGCAACTTTTGCGATCCGTTCATCTGAACTAGATAGTGCAATCAAGAAAACTCGATCAACATCATTTGAATTAGTAGCCTCTATCCAGTCTTCAGCCTCTTCTGGAGTTAGGTCAGGAGTAATAACACCAACACCACCTGCCGCATGGAAGTCAGCAGCAAATGAATCCAGACCATAACGCTCAATTGGATTCCAATAGGACATAACTAGTGCCGGTACGCCAAGTTCAGCAACACGCTTAACTGTGTTAATTACAGTTGCAGATTTTGTGCCACCTTCAAGTGAAATATTCACTGCATCTTGGATTGTTGGACCATCCATTACGGGATCGCTGTATGGAAACCCAATTTCAACGATATCAACGCCACCTTCGACCATGGCCGCAATGCATTCCACTGCCCCATCTTCAGAAGGGTAACCAGCAGGCAGGTACGCAATTAGTGCCGCACGATTATCTGACTTAGCTCGAGCAAAAGCATCGTGCAACAAACTCATACGTTCATTCCAAAATACTTTGCTGCCGTTTCAACGTCTTTGTCACCACGACCTGAGAGGTTGATCAAAATGATGGCGCCTTCGCCAAGTTCTTTACCAATTTCGATCGCGCCTGCTAACGCATGTGCAGTTTCGATTGCAGGAATGATGCCTTCAGTTTCACATAACAACTTAAATGCGCTCATGGCTTCAACATCGGTAACAGAGCGATATTCAGCTCTACCAATGTCCGCCAAGTAAGCATGCTCTGGACCAACGCTTGGGTAATCCAGGCCAGCAGAGATGGAATGGCTTTCGATAGTTTGGCCATCGTCATCTTGCATGATGTAAGAACGAGCACCGTGCAGAACTCCAACTGCGCCACCAACGATGGTTGAAGCGTGGCGACCAGTTTCAATTCCATCGCCACCTGCCTCTAGACCGAGTAAGCGAACACTTGGATCTGAAATGAATGCTGTGAAGATTCCAATTGCATTAGAGCCACCTCCAACACATGCCGCAACCACATCAGGTAAGCGACCATATCGACTTAGCATCTGTTCCCGAGATTCATCACCTATGATGCGGTGGAAATCGCGAACCATTTCTGGAAACGGTGCCGGCCCAGCTACTGTGCCAAGCATGTAATGCGTAGTTTCTACATTTGCAACCCAGTCGCGCATGGCTTCGTTAATTGCATCTTTTAGAGTTCGACTTCCAATTGTTACTGGCACCACAGTTGCGCCAAGAAGTTTCATGCGGGCAACGTTTAAGGCCTGACGCTTGGTGTCTTCCTCGCCCATGTAAACAACGCATTCAAGACCAAGCAATGCAGCAACGGTTGCAGTTGCGACACCATGCTGTCCGGCTCCAGTTTCGGCAATCACTCGGGTTTTACCCATGCGCTGAGTTAACAGACCTTGACCTAGAACGTTATTGATTTTGTGCGAGCCAGTGTGATTCAAATCTTCGCGCTTTAACAGGATGGTTGCGCCACCTGCATGTTCAGCAAATCGCTTAGCTTCTGTAATTGGACTTGGGCGGCCTGTGTAATTAACTTGTAGGTCGCGCAGTTGCTTTAAGAAACTTGGATCCACTGCGGCTTTGCGGAATGCCTCGTCTAATTCATCAAGTGCTGCCATCAAGGCTTCAGGAACGAAGCGACCACCAAATTTTCCAAAGTGACCGCGCAGATCTGGCACTGATACAACATCATTTGCTGTCATTTGCGCCAGTCCTAAGAACGTTTCAATAAGAATTTTTCGCGGGCCCGAATTCCCGCCTGAGTCCATTCTGCGACAGTTTCGGCCGGAGTACCACCCGTGACTAAAGCCTCACCGACCAATACTGCTCTGGCGCCACTTAAAACCAAGGCTTCCACTTGATCGGTAGTCGAAATCCCAGACTCTGCAATGGCCAAAATCTCATTTGGGATTTGCGGAATCAAGTTGTGGCAGACGTCCAAACTAACTTCCAGGGTCTT
>JBDLQS010000024.1:0-10591 GCA_039800445.1 Actinomycetota bacterium | reverse complement strand
CAATTGCGGCAAATAGATCGCCCGATGTGCAGGATCGAGAATCAATTGAGATCCCAGAAACTTTAACGGCTGGATCGCCGATTAACTTGCCACCAACAATGTCGCAAATTTGTCCAAGCGTTAAGTCATACATTCTTGGACTCCTCAATGATTACTAATCGATCATCAAACGGAAAGACATTGCCAGCAATCTCTTGACCCGTTTCGTGTCCTTTGCCAAGTACTGCAATTACGTCTCCCGGCTCAGCAAGTTTGAGAGCTTTGGATATTGCTATCCTGCGATTGCCCAATTCAAGAACTTGTGCTGGGCAATTCGTTGTGCCATCTAATACTGACTTACGAATCACTGCTGGGTCTTCAGATCTTGGATTGTCATCGGTAATGATGACAATGTCTGAAAGTTGCGCTGCAACTTTGCCCATGAGTGGTCGCTTTAGAGCATCGCGATCGCCACCACATCCAATTACCGTAATAATTCGCTTCGGATTTGCATCTTTGATTACAGTTAGGACCGTTGCCACCGCATCAGGCGTGTGAGCGTAATCAACAATTGCAGTTCCAGGGCTGTTGATTGAAACTTTCTCTAATCTGCCTGGAATTGATCGAACCTTCTTGAGTGATTCGAGTCCAGTTGACATTGGAAGTCCAAGTAGCTGACTAGCAGCCAGCGCACATGCGGCATTGGTGGCGTTATAGGAACCAAGCATGTTCACAGATATTGAAATTGAATCTGAGTTCTGGATATCAATTTGCTGAATGGTCATGCCTTCAGCATTTGAGTTTGCTCGAGTAGTTTTCCAGTCGCCATTTGCACCAACAGTGACTAGTGGAATCTTGGTTTGAGCTGCGAGTTTAAGCCCCCAGTCGTCATCAGTGCAGATGATTGCTTGCTTAGAGAATTCTGGAGTAAACAAAAGCGCCTTAGCGGCAAAGTAGTTGTCCATGGAGCCATGAAAATCCAAATGATCCTGAGTCAGATTGGTAAAAATTGCTACATCGAACTTGATTCCCGATACCCGGTTAAGTGCAAGAGCATGACTAGAGACTTCCATAAATACATGCGTGATTCCACGTTCTGCCATCACAGCCAAAGTTGCATATAAATCAGTGGACTCAGGTGTAGTTCTAGCGCCAGGCAAGTGCTCTTCACCCAAGTAAGTTCCAAGGGTGCCAATAACTCCTACCTGCTTTTGCGCATCTAAAAACATAGAGCGCAAAATGTGAGTCGTTGTGGTTTTTCCGTTAGTTCCAGTCACACCTGTTAGCGATAACTTCTTTTCAGGATGGCAATAAACTTCAGCTGCCAATTTCGCCATATCTTCTCGAGCATTAGACAGCTCAATGACTGGAATTCCTTTTTGGTTAGCAACTGAAGCGCCATGCGCATCTGATGCAACTGCTACTGCACCGTTTGAAATTGCCTCGCTAACATAATCAATGCCATGGTTATTTGCGCCAAGTAGGGCTACATAAAGGTCCCCTGGTTGCACAGATCTTGAGTCATGTGTGATTCCAAAAACTGTTGCTTCACCAGTGACCGATCCCGACACTAAAGTGGCGAGTTGCGAAAGCGCAGAACCATCAGTCTTTGGTCGGGTCATTGCGCTTACCACTCAACTGGAAGCTTGGGAGGCTTGGTTGTTGAAGGAGGGACTTTCTTATGCGCGAGCGCATAAGTCATAACTTTCTTGAAAACTGGTCCTGCAACCACGCTTCCGTAAGTGCTCGTCTTTGGATTGTGAATACTAACGCTCATTACAAGAGCTGGCTTTTCAGCAGGCGCCATTCCAATGAATGAGGAGGTGTAACCGCTGTACCCGCCGCTTGCTTCGTCATATTTATTGGCGGTACCAGTCTTTCCACCAACTCGGTAACCCGGTATCTGCAAGCTCTTAGCAGTTCCATCTTCCGAAACAACACTCTCGAGCATTTCTCGAACTGTCTTTGCAGTGTCTGCGCTGACAACTCGAACGCCTTCTTCTAAGGTGCTTGGTTCATAAACACCTTCGCTGTTTGAGTACCCTGAGATGAGTCGAGGCAACATGCGAACGCCATCATTAGCAATCGTTGCAAACACGCTGGTTGCCTGAACTGCATTCACCGATAGACCTTGTCCAAATGCCAAAGTTGGGAACGTTGTATCAGACCATTGGTTTTCATCGTTTATGTCAGGTAGTTTTCCAGGGCTCTCACCAGGGAAATTCATTCCTGTGGTTTGACCAACACCAAATTTCTGCAAGTACTGATAAAGCTTCTTTTCGCCGATAGATTCAGATGCCAGAATTGTTCCGATGTTACTTGACTTAGCAAGCACCCCAGCCAAAGTCAGTCTCAAGGTTGGATGATCCACATAATCTTTAAATGAAGTTCCACCTCGACTTAATCGATTTTCTACCGTGTACTGAGTTCCGGCGTTTGCTCCACCTTCTTCAATAACGGATGCCAATGTCATTACCTTGCTCGTGGAGCCTGGTTCAAACACATCAGTTACTGCAGTGTTTCGCTTTGACTTATCATCGGTTGCAAATGGATTGTTTGGATCAAATGTTGGGTACGTAGCCATTGCCAAAATGTTGCCAGTTCCTGGCTCCATGATCACGGCCTCGCCACCTTCGGCACCTGTGGCTACAACTTGATCAGCTAAAGATTTTTCTAGCATCCCTTGCAGATTTGAATCGATAGTTAGTCGAACAGATAGGCCATTAACTGGGTCAATACTCTGGCGTTCACTCGCTGGAATTTCGCGCCCATTAACTCGCTCAACCGTGAGCTTGCCATCTTGACCCATTAACTGCTCGTTCAGTCCAAATTCAAGGCCACCAAGACCAGTGCCCTCGGCGCCAACATATCCAATAACGCTTGCTGCAAGATTTCCGTTTGGATATACCCGATTCGTTGTTGGTTCGCTAAATACTCCGGGGATACCAAGGTCGGCAACTTGTTTCCAAGTTTCTGGAGTTATTCGTTTTGCAACATAAGAGAATCTTGAATCGACTGTAAGTGATGCAACTATGGTTTCAACAGGTATTCCCAGAATTGGAGATAATGCCGCTGCAGTTCCTGACGGATCTGTAATCAACTTTGGATCTACTGTTACATTGCGCGCCATAATGGTGGTGGCAATTGGAACACCTTCACTATCTGTGAAATTTCCACGCAACGCAGGCAAAGTCAAAGTTTGTAATCTGGAATTTTGAGCATTAGCGGCCAATTCTGGCCCTCGAACTAATTGAAGTTCAACTAGGCGTGCCATGTAGAGGGAAATGACAACGAGAAAAATTAAGGTAACAAATCGAATTCTTTTTCTTGGGCTCTCCAGCGGAACCATGACGGGGCCAGGGGGAACATATCTTTGCTTTGAACTCTGTTGTTGTGGAGGTCCTTGTTGATCTGGACGCCGCTGTGATGTTGGGGTACTCATTGTGCCGCCGGTACGACAGGTGCCACAGGAACTACCGGCGCCACCGGTACGACAGGAACTGCCGGTGCAACTGCAACAACAGCTTTGCCTAAGATCTCGCGATCTGATAGTCGAAGGAATACCGGAGTTTGAGCTGGAACCATTCCCATATATTGGGCGGTCAGAATTAAGTTACCTGGTGATTCACCTGAAGCTACTACGCTTGCAATTCTTTGCTCTTCTGCAGTCATCTGACTAAGTTGAATCTGCAGCGCATGTTTTTGAAATGAAGCTTGAGCGGCAAGGGTGTTGACGTACAGAAGCATCATCATTCCCGAAACAATCATTCCGATGATGACAAATAGAAATGTTCGATTACTTGCTCGTCCTTGTGGGACTCCGACCGGAATGGCTTGAGCAATCGGTGAAACGATCGGTTTGATCATCGGCTTAACCAATGAAAGCTTTCGCAAAGTACGAGACTTGCGAGGAATCGGAGCTAGCGCGGGGGTACGGGCAGGAACTGCACTCATGCTGCCACCCCAATTCTTTGTGCGGCGCGTAAGCGCACCGAAGTTGCGCGAGAGTTTTCAGTAATTTCAGCGTCACTTGCTGATTCAGATCCGCGAGTTAGCAACTGGAGCCACGGCTTATCCGACTCTGGAATAATTGGCATTTCAATTGGAGTTTTTGACTCAGTACCAATCCGCAGTGCGTTCTTTACGATTCGATCTTCAAGTGAGTGGTACGACAGCACCACAATTCGACCATTAAGTGCTAAGCAATCAAGCGCGGCTGGGATTGCTCTTTCCAAGACCGCTAGTTCGTCATTTACTTCAATCCGCAGTGCCTGGAAAGTGCGCTTGGCAGGATTACCACCAGTGCGACGGGTTGCAGCTGGAATAGCATCGCGAACCACCGTTACTAAGTGGTCACTATTTGTAAATGGCTTTACTTCGCGCTCACGAATTATTGCATTTGCCACACGGGCCGCAAATCTTTCTTCGCCATATTCGCGAAGTATCCGAGCCAAGTTTGCGAAGTCGTAGTTATTTACTATGTCAGCTGCAGTCTGGCCGGTTGTGCCATCCATGCGCATATCTAGAGGTGCATTGCGAGAATAAGTAAATCCGCGCTGGTCCTTATCGAGCTGCATTGATGAAACTCCAAGATCAAACAAAATGCCTTGAACATGTTCGATGTTGAGGTTCGCTAGAACTTCGGGAATCTCGTCATAAATCGCGAGAGCAAAATCAACACGAGGTGCGAATCTTGCAAGCCGCTCTTGCGACATCGCTAACGCTTCTGGATCACGATCAATTCCTATTACTCGCAAATTAGGAAACTCAGTTAGTGCTGATTCGGTATGCCCGCCGAGTCCTAAAGTTGCATCAACCAAAACTGCATTGTCTGAACTTATTGCTGGCGACAATAAATCCAAGCAGCGTTGGCGTAGAACTGGCTCGTGGGTAAATGTGGTCATTACGCCACATCGGATCTCGTTGCTGCCTTTAGTCCCTGGCCGTTGGAGAGCCTGGCACCGGGGAAGGTGCGCCAGGATCTAGCCAACGGCCAGAGGCCAAAAGCAGCATCAGATTTAGTCACTATGGATCGAGTTGCAAAAGCACTCATGGCATCACTTCTTCATCAAGTGCAGCAAAGCCTGGTTCTTGTTCAACTAGGTATTGGCTCCACGCAACTGTGGCCCAAACTTCGATACGGGTATCAGCACCGACAACGACTAGGTCACGATCAAGTCCTGCCCATTCCCGAAGTGGAGCTGGGATCGTAATTCGACCTTGCTTGTCTGCAGAATCATCAAAAGCTGAAGAGAAAAATACCCGAGTATAGGCGCGTACTTTTTCGTTGTTCTGGGAGCGGCGGCGCAAACTCTCTGCGTATTCATCAAACTGCTCAGTTGGCCAGATAACTACGCATCGTTCTTGGCCTTTAGTCATAACTAGGCCATCAACTAATGGCTCACGGAATTTAGCCGGCAGGATTAAGCGACCTTTTTCGTCCAGTTTTGGCGTGTGGGTACCTAAAAACACCTAAATCACCGCCTGGACCAATGGCAACCCTTCCCCAGGCCACCTCGTCGTCCCAGATTACTCCCTTTTCCTCCACTGTCAACCCAATTAATGTCCCAAATTTCTCATCTTTAACAAAATGTGACCATTTATTCAATGTTCTAAGGGTGGAGGAGAATGGGGCAATATGAAAAATTCTTTGTATTTTGAGGATATCCCCCACTTTTCGCTAACAGTTCGACCTTTATAGAGTCAGGTAACTAGGTATCACGCACCCAGTCATTAATAGGAGCTGAAATGACAACCGCAGTACAAAAGCGCATGCGCGAACTTTCCGGGCATAACTACATTTCCAATGATTGGCAGCAAAGTACTGGAAATCTCGTTGACTTAATCGATCCAGCTTCGGAAGAAATTGTCGGACAATTCGCGAATGCAACAAAAGCAGAAGTTGATGCTGCCGTAGTTGCGGCAAATGCTGCGCAAAAGCAGTGGTGGGCCATGAGCGCACTTGATCGCGCTAATGCAATGCATCAGGTTGCCGACCGCATGATCGAACTTTCGGTTGAAACTGGCGAATGCCTAACGCGCGAAATGGGTAAACCTTTTAGGGAGTCAAACTGGGAAGGTGGTGCTGCTGCATCCTCATTTAGGTATTACGCCGAGATTGCTCGGCATGAGCAAGGGCGAGTAGCCGGTCCTGCAATTGCTGGTCAAATTCACATGGTTTTAAAAGAACCAGTTGGCACAGTAGTTTCGATCGTCCCTTACAACTTTCCACTTCTGCTTGCTGGCTGGCAAGTAGCTGCTGCACTGGCTGCTGGCAATGCGGTAATCATCAAACCTTCCGAATTAACATCGCTTACTTTGCTTTACTCCATGGCGGCATTTGATCATCTGCCAAGTGGCCTGGTTCAAGTTTTAACCGGTGGCGCTCAAACTGGGCAAGATCTTGTAGGGCACAAAGATACTCATGCAATTGCATTCACTGGAAGTGTTAAAGCAGCACAGGCTGTTGCTACCACTGCGGCATTGCAATTCAAACCGGCTTTGATTGAAGCTTCTGGCAATGATGCATTTATCGTTATGCCATCAGCTGACATTGATACGGCAGCACGCGGCGCAGCCTTCGCTGCATTCCTAAACTGTGGTCAAGTTTGCACCTCTGCTGAACGCTTTTATGTTCACGAGGATATTTATGATGACTTTGTTTCTAAACTTGCTATGCATGCCAAGGCACTTCGTGTTGGTAGTGGACTTGAATTAGTAGACATCGGACCAATGTCTTCTCGGCGCGAGCTAGAAAGATTTGAACAAATCGTTAATCGAGCGATCGAACAGGGCGCTGAAGTAGTTTGTGGTGGTTCCCGATCTACAAACCACACAACTGGCTGGTTCTATGAACCGACAGTTTTGAAAACAACTCATGATATGGACGTTATGCACGGCGAATGCTTTGGTCCACTTGCGCCTATCTGCAAAGTAACAAACCTTGATCAGGCGATCGCATTCGCTAATGACTCAGAGCTTGGACTGGGTGCAAACATCTACACCAATGATCTCGAGGAAACCTTCCGCGCAGTAAATGAAATCGAAACGGGTATTGTCTGGGTGAATACCCCTCTTAACGATAATGACGCGATCCCGTTTGGTGGCAGGAAACTTACTGGCACTGGGCGTGAATTGGGCGCAGAAGGACTTGAGTTATTTAGAAACTCAAAGATGGTGATGATTGCCCCAACTGCTGAGGCCGATCCAGAATGGTTCCCGTATCCAGACGACGATACGTTCGAAGCAACTACTACCTAGTTGGGGCTACCAGTCCATCTGGACTGGTACAAATAATGTTTCGATCTAGTGCTACGCCATCCACAGTTGCCACAAACTGAACCAGGTCGGGAGCTTTTCCGCCAAAGGCATTTTTATTGCACGCGGCTTTGGCTGCCGCTACCCCACTAGGCACATCAGGATAAGGCCCAATCGCTAACCAAAGTGGCATACCAACGTTGGCATTTCCAGTGATCTCAAACCAGTGCACCGGAGGAGCGTAAATTCCAACTGGATAGCCAGCGGCAGTTAAGTCAATTGCGAGTTCTGTTAATACTTGCACTGCACGATCGGCACCAGACCAAGTGTTATAGGTTTCGACATCTAACCAAATAGGCGTACCAGGTTTGATGTTGAAATTATCTAGTCGCTTCAAAGTGTCTTTTGCGACTTTCTTTCCATATCTAACTGGAGACTCAGTCCCTGGGTCTGCGGTATTAATGTAAACAGCAACGGCGTCCTTAGTTAATGCCCATTCCCATTGTTTTTGAAAACACTTGTTCTCGGTAAACGGCTTACCCCCGTTTAACCCAATGATTGCGTAACCAACAAACTTGCTTGGTAATGCACCGTTGCACTGCGGATAACTAATGTCATACCCACTGTTGTCGAGCTCAAAGGTAAATGGCACCAAAGGAGGTTGGGTAGCTGTGATTACCGGACGGCCATCAACATTTTCGATCGTTAACGGTTCAGGATTCAACCACGAATTGACTAGTGAAAATCCGACTAACCCAGCTAGAGCGAGTGCTCCAACGGTAACTATGAATCCAAAAAATCTACGCAAACTTTATTCGATCGGACCTGTGTTGGCCTCTGGGAAGTAATTCTGTCCAATTCCCGATGAGCGCTTTGGAATCATGACTGAACGAACCCATGACATTACTTCGGTACCGTCTTGGTTTATTCCACGAGTGCGCATGGTCAAAATTCCAAAGTCTGGGCGCGAAGACGAGCTGCGCATTTCAAGTACTTTGCTTTCGGCGTACAAAGTATCGCCAACATAAACCGGAGCGGTTAACTTAATGTCTGTCCAACCAAGATTTGCTACTGCATGCTGACTCATATCAAGAACTGACATACCTAGAACTAGTGCAACCGTAAAACCAGAGTTAACAATAATTCGACCCTCAGCAATCGGATTCATTTGAGCGTAGTGCTCATTGAAGTGATTCTGGTTTGTGTTAACTGTTAGCAAGGTAAACCAAGTCGAATCAGCTTCAGTGATTGTGCGACCTAGTGGATGTTGGTAAACGTCTCCAACAATAAAATCTTCGGCAAAATTTCCAATGTCAGCTTTGTGAATAGTCATACCTAAATAATGCCCTAACTAGAACTTGGACGCTTACCTACCCGTTGTCTTGACGACGATCCCAGCGATCTTCTAGGCCTTGCATAAATCCACCAGAAGTTGGTGCCTTGCTGGCAGTCCCTGGCTTTCCAGTAGCTGGGCTTGATTTTGCACCCAAGTTTGCGAAGTAAAAACCTGCAACGATAGCCAAGAACCCCAGTACGCCAAGGGCTGGAATGGAAAGTGAAACTGCAGCGAGCAAACTTCCAATGCCAATAACTACGCCCAGAACAGCAATTCCTATGCTCTTGGTGGCAATTCGATTTGTCATGGAACCGCCAAGTGCGGAGGCAAATCTAGGGTCTTCACTAGCTAGAGCGCGCTCCATTTGCTCGAGCAGTTGCTGCTCGCGATCTGATAGTGCCATTTGCGCCCCCTTAAAACTAGTTCGTATAACTAAGACTACGTCTGGTTTGAAGTTTTCGAAACTTTAACGCCAGATTTGTCTGTTCTTGGCTAAATCTTAGGAATTTAAGCCAAAATTCTATGATTCTGGCTTAATTAACCGGGCTGGCTTCACGGCTGAGTTGCCAAACTTTATGGCGACCTGGTCGATTGCCTCCTCAGCTTCCCGCCAGCCTGAGTCGCGGTTAGAAAACTCCAACTGCACTGAGGATTCGCTGGTTGGAACCAGGCCCGTGGCGCGGACTCCGACTAGGCGAATTCGAGCTCGCTGTAAGTTCATTGCTTCAAACAGACGCTTGCTGGTCGCATAAATGTCTGTAGCCAAGTCAGTGGAAGAAGGCAAGGATTTACTCCGGGTAACGGATGTGAAGTCTGCGAACCTGACTTTGATAGTTATGGTTCGAGAAAAATAGTTAGCAGCACGTAGTCGCTTAGCTACTTTGTTACTTAAATCCAATATCTGGGCCAGAATTTCTTCTGGATCATCTAGGTCTGATTCAAATGTGCGTTCTGCGCCAATGCTCTTTTCGGCCTGGTTTGGGGTAACGGTTCGTGGGTCTCGCCCCCAAGACAATTCGTACAAATGCTCGGCTGCCGCTTGACCGATTACTCTTGCCAAAGTCTTAACTGGAGTATTTGCAATGTCTGAAACATTTACTAGTCCTAGTCGAGAAAGTTGCTCTGCGGTTTTTTCGCCCACACCCCAAAGCGCGCCAATTGGTAAGGGGTGTAAAAACTCGATTACTTTGTCAGCTGGTACAACATGCAAGCCATCAGGTTTTGCAAAGTTAGTAGCCAACTTTGCGACGAACATAGTTGAAGCTACGCCAACTGAACAAGTTATCCCCTGCTCGTCACTAACTCGAGCTCTGATTACTTCACCAATCTGACTTGGGGTTCCCATAAGTTTCTGGGCACCAGAAATATCAAGGAAGGCTTCGTCAACTGAGAGCGGCTGAACTAAAGGTGTGATTGATTCGAAAATCGCCATCACATTTTCAGAAACTTCAGAATACTTTTCATGATCTGGTTCTACGACAATTGCGTTGGGTGCCAAGCGAAGTGCTCGTGACATTGGCATTGCAGAATGTACGCCAAGTTTTCGTGCCTCATATGTCGCGGACAAAACCACGCCACGATTGCCGTCGTAGCCAACAATTACTTGCTTGCCAGCAAGGCTTGGATTCTCTCTCACTTCAACTAAAGCAAAGAAAGCGTCCATATCGATGTGCAGAATGTTGCAGCCAACGTCGTCCCCTTGCGGGTTTGGCGCCGAGTTTCCTCGGTTCAATTGGGAACGGCTCATGGTGCCATCTTTGCGGCTGATCGCATAGATCTTGCGATATCCGACCCTGCGGGTCGAACATCTGCATACGGCGATGATCTAAATCCACTGGCATGCTCCCAAATTTGAGTTGGGGCTACTGGATCTAGTTGGTTTGCTGGAACATTTCTAATTAAGTCCTGAACTGCTTTAACTCCACCAAGTTTCCAATGTTGGTAAACCTCAGATAACTCCCAGCAGCCATTGGCAAGTATTGAAACTCCGCGTGGACCGGTTCGGCGAACTGTGCCGCT
>JBDLQS010000023.1:0-6141 GCA_039800445.1 Actinomycetota bacterium | reverse complement strand
GTAAGTGTTGTGGCCATTGACTGGATGCTGATTGGAGCATCGCCACCAACCAGAATCGGGTGGGTGCTATGACGAAGTGTGATCTGACGACTCTTACGACGTGGAGCTAACACTGGAGGCGGTAGTGCCGGTAGGCCAAGGTTGATCGTCATGTCTTCTATTATCCGCCACTTTCAGGACATTTGCCTTACCAGGGTGACACTGGGTCCAATAACTAAAAAACTATCGGCTTAATAATGTCTGCCAAGATGACGATTGCCGACATTGCCAGCAAAACTAAAGACATTGCGTAAGCGACCGGCAGCATTTTCGCCGTATCAACTGGGCCTGGTAGCGGCTTTCGACGCACCCTGGCGATTTGCCTACGCGTCCCCTCATACAGTGCCCCAGCAATGTGGCCGCCATCTAAAGGCAGAACCGGAACCATGTTGAATACAAACAGAAATAGGTTTACCGATGCCAACAAAGTAATCAAGTCTCCGGCTTTATAGATAGTTGGAACTTGTTCACTGCTAGTTATCTGCCCACTGATTCGCCCAATACCAATCACGCTCACTGGACCTTCTGGATCTCTTGGAGCTTCAGTGAATAAGTCACCCGCCAAACCAAAAATTCTGGCTGGAAATTCCAATAACGCAGCGATGCTGCTGGTAGTAACGGTTGCCATAAATCCTGGGACTTCGGAAACTGGTGACTGTTCAAGTTCAAAACTTGGTGAAATTCCTAAGAATCCGCGTGTTGTAAATTCACCGGTAGCCTCACCGGAATCACTGAATACTGGTGACTCAAGTGCAGCAACCTCTACATTTTTAGTTACCGTTTCACCAGTTGAAGTTAAGTACGTTACGTCAACAACATTTCCAGCTTGATCGCTAAGTGCAGTTCCCAAATCTTCCCAAGCTGAAATTTCAACACCATTTACCGTAAGCAACTTGTCGCCAGGAGCTAACCCGATTTCGGAGGCTGGAGTGCTAGCCCCACCTTCACATGTGCCATTAGTTGAGGCGATGCCATTTGGGTTTGCGCTCGTTGGCACGCAAGCAACTACATCACTAACAGTTGTTGAGACAACCGGTCGACCGATGACACTCAAAGAGATTGTGAAAAGGATTGTGGCAATTACCAAATTCATAAACGGTCCGCCAAACATAACCGTTAACTTTTTAGGAACGCTTAAGCGGTAAAAGGTGCGTGGTTCGTCCTCAGGTGAAATCTCGGCAAGTACTTCTTCTCGTGCCGACTCGATCAGCTGTCCCATTCGACCAAGTTTTTCTGGATCTTGAACACCTTTAGGATTTGGTGGAAACATTCCAATCATTCGGATGTAACCACCCAATGGAATTCCCTTTAATCCATACTCAGTTTCACCTTTTACTTTCGACCAAAGAGTTGGTCCAAAACCCACCATGTACTGCGGGACCTTTACGCCAAACTTCTTTGCCGGAGCCATATGGCCAAGTTCGTGCAAGGCAATAGACAAAAGTAAGCCAATTGCAAAAATCAGGATTCCGATCAGGGTCAGCATTTAATTGTCCTATTTCTTGGAATCAAGTAATTCACGACCATATAGTTGTGCCCAATCTGCTGCCTTTAAAACTTCTTCTATTGTCAGGTCTTGGTCTGACACAAAATTGGTATCCAGATGAATGTTTAGAACTTCTGCGACGAAATCAACAATTCCAAGGAAGGAAATTTCGCCAGCAAGGAACGCTGCTACCGCAACTTCGTTTGCACCGTTAAGTACAGCTGGCGCAGTCCCGGCTCGAGTACCTGCCAGTTTCGCAAGTTCGACCGCAGTAAAGACTTCATTATCAAGAGGCTCGAATGTCCAACTTGTGGCTTGAGTCCAATCACAACCATTTGCTAGTCCGGTAATCCGTTCTGGCCAAACTAAACCAAGGGCGATAGGTAGGCGCATATCCGGTGGACTTGCTTGCGCAATCGTTGATCCATCAATAAATTCGACCATTGAGTGAACCACTGACTGTGGATGGACTACAACGTCGATGTTTTCAAATTGAATCCCGAATAGCAGATGTGCCTCAATCACCTCAAGGCCTTTATTCATCATGGTGGCCGAGTTAATGGTTACCACAGGACCCATCGACCAAGTTGGGTGATTCAAAGCTTGTTCTGGTGTTACTTCCGCAAGCTGGTTGCGCGACATCGAACGAAATGGTCCACCACTTGCAGTCAGAACTATCCGCTTGACTTCGCTAGCCTGCCCAGACCTTAAGCATTGTGCGATTGCCGAGTGTTCACTATCAACCGGAACAATCTGACCAGGCTTTGCCAACTTGGTTACTGCTTTGCCACCAATTACTAGTGACTCTTTATTCGCCAGCGCTAGAACTGAACCTGAATTGAGTGCGGCAACCGTTGGGAGTAAACCAACTGCTCCAGTTATTCCGTTAACAACCACATCAACTGACACTGCCGCTAGTTCTGCTGCTGCCTGTGGTCCAATCAGCATCTTTGGCAGCGTGAAGTTTCCTTCGGAGTAACCAGCTTTCTTGGCTTGAGCGTAAATTGCTAACTGAACATCTTGTGCTGCGGTGGCATTTGCGATTGCCACGTACTCAACTTGAAACTCAAGAGCCTGCTCTGCAAGCAAACTTGGGTTGCTACCACCAGCCGAAATTCCAACTACCCTGAAGTCAGACTTACTTTCCCGAATGATGTCTAAAGTTTGGGTGCCGATACTTCCGGTAGAGCCCAACACAATTACTGAACGCATTTGATTCACGCCCAACAAACTTGATTTCTTAGCATCAACTAGAGTGCGAGATCGCTCAGTACCAAAATGCGCTCATGGGTTAAATCGCGCATTGCATGAAGTAGTCCTTCTTTACCAACGCCCGATGCTTTAACGCCTCCGTATGGCATTTGATCAGAACGGAATGTTGGCACATCACCAATGATGACGCCGCCAACTTCAAGTTCCGAATGCGCAAGGAATGCAGTTTGCACGTCGTGAGTGAAAATACCTGCTTGCAATCCAAACGGTGAGTCATTAACGATATCGAAGCCTTCTTGCGTCGAAGAGATCGAGTTAACAAGCATCACTGGTCCGAAAACTTCATTGCAAGACACTTTGGCATCGACTGCAACATTGGCTAGAACTGTTGGCTCGTAATAAGAACCATTGCGCTTGCCTCCAGTTAGCACCTTTGCTCCCCCAGCAACTGCTTCGTTAACCCATTCTTCGACGCGAATGGCTGCTGCTTCATTGATCATCGGGCCAACCACGGTCTTTTCATCTCGTGGATCGCCATTAGGAAGAGCGGCGACTGCGCTGACAATGCGCTTAGTCATCTCTTCAAAAATTGAATCGTGAATCAGGACTCGTTGAACCGAGATGCACGACTGACCTGCTTGGTAGTTAGCAAAGGTTGCAATGCGTGACGCAGCCCAAGTCATGTCCTTTTCACTATTCCAGTCTGCTAGCACAACTGCCGCAGCGTTTCCGCCTAGTTCAAGTGTGATGTGCTTATTTGGAACTGCCTTTTGAATTTCAAATCCAACTTTGTCTGATCCAGTAAACGAAACAACTGGCAAGCGAACATCTGCAACGAGTGCTGGCGCAGCTTCGTTGCCAACCGGAATTACTGACCAAGAGCCTGCTGGCAAATCGGTTTCAGCAAGAATTTCGCCCAGTACTAATGCGCTCAAAGGTGTGCTCGGTGCCGGCTTAACAACAATTGGTGCGCCAACTGCAATTGCTGGCGCAACTTTATGCGCTACTAAATTCATTGGGAAGTTAAACGGTGAGATGCCAAGCACTGGGCCGTGTGGGAATCGACGAATGATTGCCATACGTCCAGCGGTAGCTGCTTCAGTATCAAGTCTTTGCAGTTCACCAGAGAATCTGCGCACTTCTTCAGCAGCCCAACGGAAAGTCATTCCAGCACGAGCCGACTCAGCACGAGCCCACAAAAGAGGCTTGCCGTTTTCATCCAAAATCAATTGTGCAATCTCTTCGGCGCGCTCAGTTAGACGCTTAGAGATATGCATAAGCGCATCTGCGCGCTGGGCGGCAGTGGTGCGACGGGCCGCATGACGAGATTCCCAAGCGGCGGCAACAGCCTCTTCAACTTGGGCAGCGTTCGGTACGTAATACTGTCCAATAACTTTTCCATCACCAGGGTGAATTACGTCTGCAACGACATCGCTGGTGGCAGGCTTACCGGCAATCCAAAATGGGTAAATAGCGCTCATATCCTCATACGTTACGCCCATATCTGCCTTGCCACTAACTGTGGGTCAGGTGTTCCTAGGTCCGACTTGTCAGAATCCCCCACGGGTCTAACATTGTGTCCATGACTGCTACAAATATCTCAGCCCCAGTAAATGGCATCGCCCAAGAGCGAAATCTAGTAACCGCTATACCCGGACCAAAATCCGTTGCAATGCAAGCCCGTCGCACTAGTGCGGTTAGTGGCGGTGTGGGAGCGGCCCTACCTATCTATATAGAGCGTGCCGCAGGTGGCATCGTCGTTGACATTGACGGAAACTCCTTGATCGACATGGGTTCAGGCATTGCCGTAACTGGTGTTGGTAACGCTGCTGAAGAAGTTGTGACTCGGGTTCAAGAGCAAGTCGCGAGATTCACACATACTTGCTTTACTGTTACGCCTTACGAAGGTTATGTAGAAGTTTGTGAAGCGCTTAATCGTTTAACTCCTGGAGATCACGAAAAGCGTTCCGCGCTCTTCAACTCTGGTGCGGAAGCAGTAGAAAACGCTGTGAAGGTTGCTCGCTCCTACACAAAGCGTCAGATGGTTGTGGTTTTTGAACATGGTTACCACGGTCGGACCAACCTAACAATGGGAATGACTGCGAAGAACATTCCATACAAGCAGGGCTTTGGGCCATTTGCTCCAGAAATTTACCGCATGCCAATGTCTAATCCTTCACACGATGGCCTAACAGGTGCGCAAGCTGCTGCGCACGCAATCAGCAAGATGAATAAGGAACTCGGCGCAGATAACATTGCGGCAATTGTGATTGAACCAATTCAAGGTGAAGGTGGCTTCGTAGTTCCAGCTGTTGGTTTCCTACCAGAACTAGTTAAGTTCTCTAAGGACAACGGAATCGTATTTATAGCCGATGAAGTTCAGACTGGCTTCTGCCGCACTGGACAATGGTTTGCTTCTGAGCATGAAGGCATTGTTCCGGACATGATCATCACTGCTAAAGGCATTGCTGGTGGTCTCCCACTATCCGCAATAACTGGTCGCGCCGAAATCATGGATTCCGTAGAAGCCGGTGGCCTTGGTGGAACTTACGCAGGTAGCCCGATCGCATGTGCTGCTGCACTTGGTTCTATTGCTGTCATGGAACGGGAAGATCTAAACGCTAAGGCTCGTCGCATTGAAGAAATCATGAAGCCAAGATTGCAAAAGATTGCTGACGATACCGGCGTGATCTGTGATGTTCGTGGTCGTGGCGCAATGGTTGCTGTGGAAATTGTTAAGAAGGGTTCGATGGAGCCGGATGCTGACATGACCAACAAAGTTGCCAAGGCTTGCCATACAAATGGCGTTCTTGTACTTACAGCTGGTACCTACGGAAACGTTCTTCGCTTCCTGCCGCCAATGGTTATGTCCGAGCATTTACTTGAAGATGCCTTAACCATCATTGAGCAGCAATTCAAAGAAGCAACTGCCTAAGTAACATGACTGCGCAAACTGAGCATGCCTCAGTCAAGCGAGTACGCACTGAACTTGAAAGTCACGGCGTTACAACCGAGATTCGTCACCTATCGGATACTGCTCGAACGGCCGTTGACGCAGCCAATGTCCTTGAGGTTGAGGTTGGGCAGATCGCGTCGTCAATTGTTTTCAAAATTGATACCGAACAAGGAGAGCGCCCGCTCCTAGTTGTCACATCAGGCCGACACCGAGTTGATACTGCGCTAGTGGCAACGGCTCTTGGCGTACCCAAGCTAGGTCGGGCTGATGCAGACTTCGTTCGACTTTGGAGCGGGTTTGCAATTGGCGGAGTTTCGCCGGTTGGCTGGATACACGATGGTGAGGTTTTTCAGCCCCAAACAATTGTTGATACTGCTTTGAGTGATTACAAAGTAGTTTGGGGCGCCTGCGGACATACCCATGTGGTTTGCAGCCTTGACTTTGAATC
>JBDLQS010000022.1:0-5760 GCA_039800445.1 Actinomycetota bacterium | reverse complement strand
GGTCACAGCCTTGAAACCGTTGAAGGCCTTGCATCAGCAAGTGAACTTCACCCAATTCAAGAAGGCTTCAAAGAAGAGCATGGTCTGCACTGTGGTTTCTGTACTCCAGGAATGATGCTTGCAGCTAAGGCACTTCTAGATAAGAACGACAATCCAACAGAGGATGAAGTTCGCTGGGCACTTTCCGGCAACCTATGCCGCTGCACGGGCTACCAAAACATCGTTAAGTCAGTTCTATGGGCCGCAGAAAAAATGCGCGCGGAATCTAAATAGGTAGGGGATTTAGTCATGGCATTAGATGAAATCAAAATTGGCGGACTAGGCGCTAGCCGTCGTCGCGTCGAAGACAACCGCTTCATCCGCGGAAAAGGTAACTATGTCGATGACATCGTGTTGCCGGGCATGCTTCACATGGAAATACTTCGTAGTCCTGTTGCTCACGCTCGCATCAAGTCAATCGACGTCAGCAAGGCATACGACATTCCAGGTGTTCGCTTAGTTCTAACTGGCGAAATGATGGCAGCTCGTAACCTTGCTTGGATGCCGACATTGTCTTACGACACTCAGGCAGTACTGGCTACTGACAAGGTTCGTTTCCAGGGCCAAGAAGTTGCCGCAGTTATTGCTGATGATCCATACATTGCAAAAGATGCCTGCCAGGCAATCGTTGTTGAGTATGAACAACTTCCAGTAATCGTCAACCCATTCCAGGCAATGGAATCAGGCGCAGAAGTTATTCGCGACGATAAGGAAAACCAGCCAGGTAACAAAGTTTTCGATTGGGAAATCGGCGACAAGGCAGCAACTGACAAGGCATTCGCTGAAGCAGATGTTATTTCCAAGATGGAACTGCACTACCCACGTTCACATCCATCTCCGATGGAAACCTGTGGTTCGATTGCAGACTTCAATCGCGCGACTGGCAAGCTAACCGTTTACATGACTTCACAGGCACCACACATTGTGCGCGCTGCTGTGGCCATGGTTGCGGAACTTCCAGAACACATGATCCGTATCGTTTCGCCTGACTTGGGTGGTGGCTTTGGTAACAAGGTGCCGATTTACCCAGGTTACGTAATCTCGATCTTGGCTTCGATCCTGACTGAAGTTCCAGTCAAGTGGATTGAAGATAAGACCGGAAACTTGATCTCAACTGGCTTTGGTCGCGACGTTTACCTTCAGGGTGAAATGGCGCTTCGCAAGGACGGCAAGATGCTGGGTATGCGCATGAAGACGATCTCAGATCATGGCGCTTTCTACGCAGATGCTCAGCCTTCAAAGTTCAAGATCGGTCTGATGCACTCAGCATTTGCTGCTTACGACTTGCCAGCTGCTCACCTTGAATCTGTTGGTTACTACACCAACAAAGCACCAGGTGGCGTTGCATACCGTTGTTCCTTCCGCGTAACTGAAGCGATGTTCTTCCAGGAGCGCATGGTTCACGCGGCAGCTAACGATCTAGGAATGGATCAAGCAGAGTTCCGTCGCATCAACTTGGTCAAGGACGACATGTTCCCGTACCGCACTGCCTTCGGTTTCCTAACCGACTCGGGTCAGTACGGTAAGTGCCTCGACATAGGTATGAAGGCAATTGGCTACGACACTTACAAAGCTGAACAAGCTGAAGCTCGTTCCCGTGGCAAGTTGCTAGGTATTGGTATCTCGACAATGACTGAGCCTTTGGGCGCAGGCAACAGTCGTGAATACGACATCTTGGGTATCAAGATGTTTGACTCCGCTGAACTTCGTGTTCACATGACCGGTAAGGCAATCTTGCGAACCGGCGCGATGAATCAAGGTCAAGGTCATCAAACAACTTGGGCACAGATCGTTGCACACGAACTAGGTATTCCAGCTGATGACGTAACCGTCGAAGAAGGCGATACTGACACTGCACCATTCGGCATGGGAACCTACGCATCACGTAGTACTCCGGTTGCCGGCGCTGCAGTAGCAATGGTTGCTCGCAAGATTCGTGCCAAGGCACGCAAGATCGCAGCACACCTACTTGAGGTCTCAGAAGAAGACATCGAGTGGGAGTTGGGTCGCTTCTACGTTCGTTCAAACAAAGAACGTGGCGTAACTATTCAGGACTGCGCACTTGCTGCTTACAGCAACATGCCAGATGGTATGGAACCAGGTCTGGAGAACAACGCTTACTACGATCCACCGAACCTGACTTGGCCGTTCGCTGCCTACTTCGTAAAGGTTGAAGTAGATGCTGAAACTGGTGTTTGGGATGTTCTAAAGGTTGTTGCAGTCGATGACTGTGGCGTTCGTATCAACCCAATGGTTGTCGAAGGACAGATCATGGGTGGTCTAACTGAGGCTTACGCAATGGCAAGCATGCAGTACCAGACATACGACGAAGAAGGCAACATGATTGGCTCTAACTACATGGACTACTTGTTGCCAACAGCTTGGGAGACTCCAGGCTTTGAGCTTCACGAAGTTGTCACACCATGTCCGCACCACCCAATTGGTGCCAAGGGTGTTGGCGAATGTGCCACAGTAGCTGGACCTGCAGCGTTTGTTAACGCAGTTGTAGATGCTCTTGGTCACCTAGGCGTTCGTAACATCGACATGCCAATGATGCCAAACCGCGTTTACGAAGCACTAACAACCGGTAAAGACATCAGCGGTATGCCACCTGTAAAGATGGGCGACTAATCGTGAAAACAGTTAATGCAAACTCGGGCCTAAAGGAGGCATCATGCTGATCTCACAATCATTTGAGGTGAAGCAACCAATTGACGCAGTGTGGAAGTTCTTTGATGACATTCCACAGGTAGCGGCATCCATTCCAGGTGCAAACTTGTCCAAGGAAGTTTCCAAGGACAAATACGAAGGTGGAGTAGTAGTTTCTGCTGGTCCAGTTAAGTTGGAGTTCGATGGTGTTGCTGAAGTCAAGAGCCGCGATAACGCAAAGCGCATCTTGGTTCTGGACGCTTCGGGTTCAGACAAGAAGGGTCGTGGCGCTGCCTCGGTTCTTTTAACTGCAGCTTTGAATCAGATTCCAGGTGGAACCAAGGTTGATCTTTCGATGGATCTAACCATCTCTGGTGCAGCAGCTAACTACGGCCGTGGCCTAGTTGCTGACGTAACTGCAGTTCTGGTTAACACCGCGACTGTAAACATGGAAGCTCGCATGGATGCAATCTCTAAGGGCTTGGATCCAAACTCAGTTGGTGGCGCTAAGGCAGCCAGCGGTCTCTCGATTGGTATCAACGCATTCAAGCGTGCTACCGGTCGAGTACTAGCCCGCTTCTTCCTTCCTTACAAGCCAGTGGCACGTCGGTAAAGGGGTACAGAGATGAGTATTTGGGCAATTTTCAACATCGTCTTAGTTGTTGTAATCATTCCGGTTTTGGTTTGGTTGCTTAACGTAGTGCTAAGTGCATTGGAACGTATCCGCGGAGCTGCAGATGATGCACTAGCTGGTGGCGTTGCACTAATCGGTGAACTTGGAACTACTCCTAGTTTGCTTGAAACAACTGACGAGACCATTAAAGAAGTAGCAAACGGCGCAGTACGTTACGCCGGATCCGTCGCGAAGTTACTGGGATAGGGGAATCTAAATGGAAACCGTATTTGTAGTATCGCTAATCATCTTCACGGTGATTATCGCTGCAGCTGCACTTGGATTAATCCGAGTGATTCTTCACCTTCGTTCAGTAGTCAAGACTCTTGACGCACTAGACGGTGGCGTAGCAGTAATCGTGGCACAGACATCAACCGTTACAAGCACCGTTGACTCAGTCAACGCGAACTTGGCTCCAGTGCGTAACTTCGCAGAATCGATCTAGGGGTAGCAATGACAGATTTCTTTGGAACCCACACAGGCTGGCTTCTTGGTTATGTAATTGGTCTAGTCGTAGTACTAGTCGTTGTCGCACTCGTTGTACCGATTTTGCTGTTAGCTGGTCGCATTGGCGGACAGGCAAAGCGCATTAATGCCGGTCTACAGGCTGCAGAAAAGAACACTGCTGGTCTGAGAAAACTCCGCGTCACAATTGAATCTGCAACGAACATCGTTGCTGGTCTAAATCGTGGTCGCACAAAGCTAGGAGGCTGAAAATGGATAGCACAGTAGAGACATTGTGGACTGTTGCAAACATCCTTGGCATTGTTGTGGTGGTTGCAGTAGCACTACTTCTAACAATCTTGGTATTGCTAGTTCGCACCATCGATAAGCGTGTTGCAGCCATTAAGGCAACTTTGGCAGCAGCCAAGGCCAACACAGCACACACTGCACTAATCGGCGAAACTGCCGCTGGTGTAGACGCCGTATTAAATGAAGGCCTAGAACATCACTTGTTCCTAGGTCGCGTCCTAGAAAAGGTACGTTCATGAGCACACTAGCCCTTTGGTCCGTTCTTGATGTAACAGCTTTGATCGCAGGTCTTGCGGTTTACCTATTCATCGTGGGTCGCCAGCTAACAAAAGTTGCCGGAACCCTTGAAGAAGCAGCCGACCTAGTTTGGGAGATCAAGAAGGACGCTGAAGTAATTCACAGCGGACTAACCCAGATCAACCAAACTGGTGGAATTGTTGCTGGTGCTTTGCCACTTCTTTACGGAATGGCAGAAGGCATTGTAACAGGCGCCACTTATGTTCCAGAGGCTCATGTTGACTCAGTCAACAAGCCTGCTATGGGTGTGCGTCGCTCCCGTCAGATGCATGGCGTAGGCGTAGACATCTAGATCAAAAAACCTAAACAAAAAGAGCCGCAGGAAACTGCGGCTCTTTTTGTTGTCAAAGTTAATGAGACGTATTTGGATCTCGATCAGTTGTGAGTGGTTCCGTAAAGGGGGTTGAATACTCGCCGATCCATTCGTCTTTCCAAGTCTTTTCAAACTTTTCTTCATTGCAGCTTGGGTCATATATCGCCATCAGTTCTTCACAAATCTGCTGGCGATGTGAGGCAAGTCCACCTGGAATATCAAAGTAAGCAACGTGCAGGTTGTATTTGGATCCCGCGCGCTCGATCCAGTTAGGGGAGCGACGGTGCTTGAAAGGAAAGCCAACAGTGGAGAGATCATCTGAGTGACCAACAAAGATTACTGAGTAGTCCTGCGGCTTACCTTCAATGTCGTTACGAGACAAAATCACGTAAACAGCAGGAACAGCAGGCGCAGTCCAGCCAGAAAGCACACGTGGGCCTTCAAATGGGTAGCCAGCTAGGCTTCCTAATCTGATCATTCTGGAATTAGATCCAAATCTGCAAAGTCTTCGTCTTCGCTCATGGTGTCAGCATCGGTGACTTCCCATTTAGGCAAAGAGGTCTTGGCTACCGCTGCTTCGAATAGTTTGCGACCTTCAAGCACAGCATCTGCTGAGTTATCAGATTCGACCATAATCTGTGCACCATAGGAAGTAGTTCCCATGCCAGATGCAATGCCACTTAACGGAGCAACTGCGTCAGCAAGTTCTACGATTTCTTCCAGGGTCATCTCGCGATCACCGTGAGCTACTAATGAAACACTGAATTTCATACCCGCTATCCCATCCTTGATAGTTCTTTAGCAAATTCTTCAATACTTTTGAAATTGTGTCCTGAGAAGATCCGGTCGATGTATGGATCTGCGATTATCATGCCAATGGTATTTGGCTTGTAATCCTCATTGTCACCCTTATGAGGGTTCACCCAAATCACCTTGTGCGCAAGTCGAGACAGGGTCTGCATGGCCCTATCAAGGACTTGTGGCTCACCTTGGTCTAGGCCATCAGAACAGATCACAACAATCGCGCCTCTACCTA
>JBDLQS010000021.1:0-3427 GCA_039800445.1 Actinomycetota bacterium | reverse complement strand
TACCAGGGCATGCTGGCAGCTTCAGCCATTGCTTCTAGTTCTGCAACTAAGTCTGGACAGTATCGCTCGGCAGTTTCCCAACCGCCCACTTCAGTTAAGCGCTGCGCCAAATCTTCAGCATCGACATCGTTCTTGCTGAAGTGCAGTACCCATCTATTCCAAGCAGTTTCGAGTAGTTGTGACAGTTGCTCACCAAGTTGTGCGCCGCGTTCCGCGCCTGACCCAGATGCAGTGACTAGGTTTAACGCCATCACAAACTCCTAAAGCAAAAATGTACGGGTGAGTGTCGCTGCGTTTTGGGGATCACTCGTAATGTGCTGACCATTGAACGTTACGACATTTCCGGTGTGATCGACATGGATTTCGCCAAGAATTCCGTGCCGAATCATGTCCGAACTTCTAATGGTTCTGGTGTTCTTTACTGGAACACTTCGCCGGCGAGACAACGAAATGTCTGAATTGCTGTTGGTGAAATGGACGCCTAGATCTTCAGCCGTAACTCCAAAAGCTCCAAATTGTGGACCAATTAGCAGCGGCTGAGCATTTGAAACGGTTGCCCCTGGGTCACCAACTACACCCCAAGCTGGCAGACCATTCTTAATTATCATGTTTGGCTTTGAAGCAAAAGTTGAATATGGCCAAAGCACAATGTCGGCCATCAGCCCTATTTGAAGTGATCCAATTTCGTGTGACAGGCCATGCACTAGAGCGGGGTTAGTTGTAATTTTTGCAACGTGCATTAAGACTCGATCGTTGTTGATTGCAACGTCATCAGGCGCAACGGAGCCATCAAGCACCGCGTGATCAGCAAACATACTTGCCATTGCAAAAGTCTTTCGCCAAGTGTCATCAACTCTGCCCATGCCCAGGGCATCAGAGGAAGTAACTGGAATGACACCCATGTCGTGCAGGCGATTTTCGGCAGCCATTGTGGCGTTGCGAACTCGATTGCGAGCCATCTGAACATCACTTGGCAATTCTGGATTCATACCATGCGCCGAGATAATCATCGCAACATGTTCATCAGCAGCATTTACGCCGTATGCAAGAGTTGGATTCGTAGAAGAAGCCAAAATGTTTTCGCGCCCGGCCAAGGTCAATACGTCAGGGGAGTGGCCACCACCACATCCTTCAACGTGAAATGCATGCACTGCGCGTCCATCAACTACGGCTATGGTGTCAGCGACGCTAAGCATCTCATTTAGCCCATCGGTATGTAGTGCGACAGCGACGTCAAATTCATCAGCAAAAGTTAACGTGGTATCAATCGTGCGGGGATGAGCTCCGGTATCTTCGTGAATTTTGAATCCGCAAACTCCACCGGCAAGGGCTTCCTCAAGTGGTGCTCTAGTGGATCCAGCTGCGCGACCCAAGATGCCAACATTAAGAGGCCAAGCACCATACATATTGTGCGCTTGTTCAAGGGCCCATTTTGAACTAACTCCCACGCCCCAAAACGGGCCGAATTCTTGGGCAATAATCGTGGTTACCCCGCTGGCAAGCGCGGCATCACAGACTCGTGGTGACATGGCATGAACATGAGTATCAATGCCACCGGCAGTTGCGATCAATCCTTCGCCTGGAATCACGATTGAGCCACTGCCAATGATTACGTCGACGTTATCCATGGTGTCTGGATTTCCAGCTCTACCGATAGCGCTAATGCGGCCACCACGAATTCCAATTGAACTAACGCGAATACCTTGAATTGCGTCAATGATCAAAACGTTTGTGATGACAACGTCACAAGATTCGCTACTTGGTACTGATCGCATTCCAATGCCATCACGCATGTTCTTGCCAAAACCGATTTGAACTTCATTTCCAAGTTCGCGATCATCTGCTTCAACCCGAACTACAAGTTGGGTGTCACCTAGGCGAACAAAGTCTCCTTTGCGAGCGCCATGAATTGCAATGTCTTGTTGGCTATCGGCTAACTCTTGGCTGTTCATGATTCAAATCCCAAGTAGCCGAGCGCTTTAGCCTTCGAAATAGCTTCGTCTTTCGCACCAGGCGCATCTAAAGGGCCATCCACTAATCCGGCGAATCCAATTAGGATTCGGTTTCCGGAGATCGGAACGAGGTTCACTGAAACTTCAACTCCAGGTGGGAAGTCAACATGCTCTCCAGCTGGAATGTGCAGGTGTCTGCCGTATGTTGCAACCCGATCAAACTGAAGTTTTGGATTAGCTTCAAAGAAATGCATGTGTGTTGTCACAGAAATTTGAATTTCAGATTTATTCACTACAACAACGGAGTTTACGTCTGGATTTGGAATGCTTGCGATTGGCTCAAGGCGAGTTACTTTGCCTGGCACATCCTGATCTGTTGATTCAAAATCAACCACAACTAGTCTGCGACCGTCTGAAAAAACTGCCTCGACAGCAATTCCACTCAATAGCGGTCCAATACCTGGCAATAAATCAGAATCGGTAACTGCAGTTAGGCCGGCTTGGAGTGCCTGCGAATGACTAGCGCCATCTCGCGCAGATTCGATAACCGCATGGGAAATCAATGCGACAGCCTCGGGCTTATTTAGTTTTACACCACGAGCTCTACGAGACTGCGCAAGTTGGGCAACATTGAAGATTAATAACCGATCGAGTTCCGAAGGCGTTAATTCCACGGCTCAAACCTATCCTGACCGCTCAGGCAATACTTATTTACCAAAAACTCGAACTCCACCAAGCCAGGTGCCAACTACTTTGGCTTTGCGAACTCGCATTGGTTCTAGTGAATGAATGTCTGTATCCATCATGACAACATCGGCCCGCTTGCCAATTGCCAAGTCACCCCAAAGTTCATCTTCACCAGCTTGAACCGCAGTTCCCATGGTGTAGGCAGTTAGCGCCTCATCAAGAGTCAGGCGCTCATGCGGAACCCAGCCACCTGGCGGAAATTCTTCATCTGTCTGGCGGGTGATTGCTATGCCAATTCCCTCCATAGGAACTGGAGAAGTCACTGGCCAATCCGAACCGAAGGAAATCTTGGTGCCACTGTGCAGAAGAGTTGCCATTGGATATTGGCGATCCGCGCGCTCTTGCCCAAGTCGCGGAATAGTTAAGACAACTTGTTCATTTGCAAGCTGAGCCCAAAGTGGTTCGAAATTAGCAATCACATCGAGTTCTTTAAATCGAGGAAGGTCTGCGGGATCAATCAACTGGGAATGAGCGATAACTGGATTAATCAGCTTGCCCCCAACTTTTCGAGCATGCTCAAATGCGTCTAGTGCATTTCTAATTCCAGCATCGCCAATCGCATGGATGTGGGCTTGAAAACCTCTAGCTACCACCGCAGCTACTGCCTCAAAGAGTTCTTCGCGACGCCAGTTCGGCATTCCCTTATTTGGGCAGTCGCAATAATCTTCAAGTACCGCTGCGGTGCCGCCTTCAAGAATTCCATCGGCAAAGAATTTAACGGTGTTACC
>JBDLQS010000020.1:0-2509 GCA_039800445.1 Actinomycetota bacterium | reverse complement strand
CTGATGTATTGACTATGGCTGGACGCGACAATATCTTGGCTTCATCCACAAACCCAACTCTTGCCTTTGGTGTGAACGCTGCTGATGAACATGTTGCGATGATTATTTCTGCACACGGCATGAATCCAGAATTACCAAGCGACGTTCAAATGGCTCGTAATCGAGTTCGCAACGCAACTATGGCAGCAGAGAATCGTCTACACGATATGGGTGTAATTCCAGTTACTTCTTCTGATGCCCTGGGCATGGGCAGAGTTGATGACACTTGGCGTAAGACTTTTGCAATGGCAAGTATGTTTGCCGATCACGCGATACTCGATGGTTCCGTCGCTGCTGATGATGTTGCAATCAACAACGACCGAGTCTTAATGCACGTTGCAAAAATTACAACCAACCCCGCTCTAGTGCACGGCTTGTCTCATGAGATTGGTTCTCTACAAATAGGTCTGATGGCAGACATTGTGCTTTGGCCATATTCAACTTTTGCTTCAAAGCCAAACATGATCATTAAAAATGGTCTGCCAGCTTGGGGTGTAGTTGGTGACCCAGGCGCAACCGTTTCAAATGCTCAGCCACTAGTTATCGGACCGCAGTTTGGGGCTTTTGGAGTTACCGCTGAAGATCTCGGGGTCCATTTCACAAATAGTAATTCGGATATTTCGCTATCCCGCAGACGCAGTGTTCCAGTCAAAAACACTAGGACAGTTAGAAGTTCGGACATGATTCGACATGGAATTCTTGGCGAAATCCATGTCGACCGAACTGGAAATGTCGTAACGTTCAATGGTCAGCACATTACGAGTGATCCCCAAAACGCAGCGACACTCACCCGCACATTTTTGCTTTAGGAGTTCGCGATGGCGTTAAACCTAGTCACCGCATCTGGGTCAGGCGCGGAACGCGGCGCACAACTTGGTGAACAACTTTCAGGTTTGCTTGGCACCGCTTGGAATAGGTGGGTGCTTCACTTCAGCAAGAACGACGTTGATGCTGAGGATCTGGCGCAGCGATTAACTGAAGTGGGTGGGTGGGAAACTGCCGAGCGTTATTGCCCGGACTTAGTTGCTGAATTAGAGGCCATGGCCGAAGCTGCGAATATGCCTTGGTATCAAGTCGCAGCACTTTCTATGTTGGATGAATCTTGGGCACTCACTGGTGGCATGGGTTGCACTGCGATTGCCATAACTCGTGAGGGTTCGCGAGCTGCTGGACAAAACATGGATTTACCCGATTGGACCAACGGGCTGCAAACTGTGTTGCGAGTTAAAGATAAATCTGGATTGGGAGTTATCGCTGCCACCTATCCAGGATCACTAGCCACAATGGGGATGAATTCAAACGGTGTAGTTGTTGTTGTAAACGCTTTAGACCTTGCTACCAACATGACGGGTATGCCCGTTGATTTTGTAACACGTGGGGCTTTGCATCAACCAACTGCCGCTGATGCAATTGCTTACATCCGAGAAATACCGCACGCAGTCGGTCAAAACTATACGGTCCTAGATAATAAAGATTTATTCATGGTTGAAGCAGCAGCTGACAATGTGATTGATGTCCCGACGCACGCCGAAGTTTCTGGTCACACCAACCACGCTTTCACTCGGGAATACACCGGTTCCGAAGGATCATATGCCCGAATGGCAACAGTCGAAGATAACCGAGAGCAACTAAACACAGCCGAAGATATCAAGAATCTTTTGCTAGACAAAGATTCTGGAGTATGCATCACACTGGGCCGTTGGCGCGAAGACATGTACTCATTCATGGGTCTGGTTGGCGATTCAAATACCAGGCAGGCTTGGGTTAACGCTGCCCCAGCCTATGGTGGCGCTTTTGAAGAAGTTGCCTTCATTTAAAGGACTGCACATGTGTCCAACTCATAAAGTCCCTAGGCTAGGGACATGAGTTCACAAAACAATGTCACAGTAATTGGCGGCGGAATCGTTGGCCTTGCTTGCGCCTGGGAGTTAGCAAAAGATGGCGCCTCAGTGATTGTGGTTGAATCTGGTGGCGCAAGCTACGGAACATCGCTGGCTAACGCTGGCTGGATTAGTCCGAGTCATGTAATTCCATTTGCTGCTCCGGGTATGGTTCAAACTGGTTTCAAGAATTTGGTTGGACGAACCGGCGCATTCGCAATGACGCCAGGTGCTGGACCACTACTTGCACCTTGGACTCTTAAATTTGCTCGCTCCTGCACTGATGCACATGTTGATCATTGTGCGCCAGCACTCAAGGAACTTCTTGATACCAGCATTAACGTAATTGAGAATTTAACTGAGACCACTGATTTAACGCGAACTAATTTGCCGCAATGGTACGTGTATACATCAGATAGCGCAGAAGCTGATGCTGAGCATGAAGTGGACTTAGTAAATCGTTATGGGGTAAACGCAAAGCAACTTGACTTAAAAGTTAGTTTAGAAAGTGAACCAATTCTAAAGGACTCAGTAAAAGCAATCGTAGAATTTAGCGACGACTTCGGCTTGGACCCTGGAAAGCTGGTAGA
>JBDLQS010000019.1:0-4350 GCA_039800445.1 Actinomycetota bacterium | reverse complement strand
ACAATTTCTTTAGATCCAATTGATGGCACAACTTGATCAATGTTTAATTCTGCAGACAAGATTCGCGAAGCCCAAGAGACCCAAGCTTGTCGCAGTTCGATTAGTCCAGCTGCAGTTGGGTAACCAGGTGCATTAGCTGCGGCGGCTAGTGCGGCAGTGATTACTTCAGGAGTGTCATCAACCGGAGTACCGATGGAAAGGTCAACAATTCCATCTGGATGTTTTCGTGCTACATCCCCTGCAGCTGCAATTCGATCCCAGGGAAAATCTGGCAACCCATTTGCAAGTGGTGAGATCAGTTAACTCACCTGTGGTGGAAGAGACTTGATTTCTTCTGGGTCATTGCTGGTTTTACCAGTCTTTGAAGCACCACCAGGAGAACCAATGGTTTCAAAGAACGCAGTGTTGACACCCTTAAAGCTGTCCCACTTTTCTGGGACATCATCTTCGTAGTAGATAGCTTCAGTTGGGCACACTGGTTCGCAAGCGCCACAGTCAACGCATTCGTCGGCCTGGATGTACATCATGCGATCGCCTTCGTAGATGCAATCTACTGGGCATTCTTCGATACATGCCTTGTCCTTAACGTCTACACAAGGCAGTGCAATCACATAAGTCATTTCGACCTCCATACAAATCCTGCGAGAAACGTAACTTCCTCAGCAGTACAAACTTACCTGTCTATTGGGATTTTTGTCGCATCAGGCTTGGGATTCGGGAAGTGAATGCTGGCCTCTTTCTGGAAGGCGCATGGCAGGAAGTACGGCTGCCATCGAAAGCAGGATGGCACCAGCGATTATGTAGGAAGTGGAGTACCAAGTCACCGTGAAAACTAAGTCCCCGTTTCCAGACTCAATCGCCATCCGAAGCGTGACCAACACCCAGCTGACGGTAAATACTGTGCCAGCTAACCGCGTCTGGAATTGTCGATTAAGCCAAAGAACGGTCAAGAAGCAAATGGTCAAAGAAAGAACCAATCCATACGGAATACTTAAATCCAGAATCACAATGCGATTGGCATGAGCAAACCCGGCAATCAGGCTAACAAATACGCCAACAACTGCACTGATTAGAACTACCCAAAGCTTTGTCATTTATCTAATCTATTGGTTGCTTGCGATGCCATTAAACAAATCGGTTTCTCTACCTAATTCATCGAAAGGTCCAGCCAGCACGCCGGCAACTAAGCGGTAGTACTCAGTTCCCATAACTTGGGCGCCAAGATTGTTAGACAGTGCAAAGAAACCTTCTTCAGTACTTATCTGAGTTGCATGTGCCCGCAGTGCGCGCATCTTTTGATCGGCGAATTCGCCACCATCAATAGCGGTGGTCACATATTCATCTGGACAAGCAAATGGTATTTCATCAGGATCTTGTGCCGCAAAACCAGTATCTTCACCAGCAGCCTTTAGCATTTCAATGCCAGCTCGCATCACACTTACCGGAAATGCAGTCCAATAAACCTTTTCAATCATCCACGGTGCACCGAGCTCTGGCGCAAAAGTTGGCACGGACGCTAAATCTCGAGCGTAAGTTGCCACGCGATGGGCTTGAATATGGTCGGGGTGACCGTATCCGCCGAAGTCGTCATAAGTAACGAGGACTTGAGGGCGAGCATGGCGAATCACTTTTACTAAATGCTTTGCTGCTTCCAATAAGTCAGATCGCCAAAAGCAATCCGCACGTTCATTTGGTGGCGTACCCACCATTCCGCTATCGCGATACGTTCCTGGGCCACCTAAAAGTTGCCAGTCAGTAACGCCAAGTTCGGCCATGGCAGCAGCCAACTCCGTAATGCGATGTTTACCCAGTTCATCAGATTGATCTGAAGCTAAATGGGCAAGTTCTGGAACTAAAATTTCACCTTCTTCACCCAGTGTGCAAGTGACTAAAGTTACATGTGCACCATTGGCTACGTACCTAGCCATAGTTGCGCCGCTTCCAATCGTTTCGTCGTCTGGGTGCGCATGCACCAAAAGCAAACGTTGATTTGGCTGGTCGACTGAACTAGATGTCATGTACCAACTGTACGAGACACTCACTAGTTAAACGTGGCAGGATCAAGGGGTGACCGAATCCTTTCCACGCCAAAGCGCGGCAACTCGCAATTTTCAACTTGGAGCCCCGCGCAGTTTCCACATATCCGAATCAGGTAATCAAGTCCTGTTTCTACGCAGTGACAGTGGCCGAGATTCCGTTAACTCACTTTGGATTTATGACGTGGCAAATCGGATTGAAAGCAAGTTTGCCGACCCTAGAGTCCTGCTTGCTGACGATTCAGAAGTGCCCGCAGCAGAACGCGCCCGACGCGAGCGGATGCGAGAGACCACATCAGGTATCACAAGTTACTCAACAGATGAATCAGGCACCAAAATTACGTTCGCACTTTCTGGACAACTATTCGTAGGCGATACCGAAAGTCAGGCTTTAAAGAATCTGAATGTAACTGGCCCGGTGATTGATCCGCGCCTATCCCCTGACGGAAACCTCGTTGCTTGGTCAAATGGCAAAGACTTATTCATTGTTGACTACGCCGGTGGCGCAGTGCGAAATCTAACAAATGAAGTTGATGAACATACCTCATGGGGTCTGGCTGACTTCATTGCATCTGAAGAATTTGGTCGGATGCATGGTTATTGGTGGTCACCAGAAAGCGACAGTTTGATTGTTGAATCAGTCAACGACTCAGATGTCCAAACTTGGTGGATTTCTGATCCTGCAAGTCCTGCCAAAACTCCACAGGAAATTCGATACCCAGCTGCGGGAACTCAAAATGCCACAGTTGGACTGCAAAAGATTTCAATCACTGGTGAACGCACTGCAATTCACTGGGATAACGACGCATTTGAATACTTGATTTCGGTTTCGTGGCAAAAGAATTGCAATGCGCTAATAACAGTTGCTGACCGTGCCCAACAGAATTTTGTAACTTATGCAGCAAACGCGTCTGGCCTTGAGAATGTTCACGAAGTAACCGATCATGAATTTGTCGAAGTTATTCCTGGCCAACCACGTTGGCACGAGAATCAAATTGTTTCGGTAATTGATAATCGACAGACGGATACAAGAGAACTACAAATCGCTGGAAAGTCACTTACTCCAGTAGGACTGCAAGTGATGTCAATCGTTGACATCAAAGATGAATACATCGACGTAATTGCAACGCAAGACGCGCTATCGCGAGACCTATTACGTATCGGTTTTGATGGATCGATCACCGAGATTGCCCAAGGTGGCATGGCAAGTGCAACTTCAACAACTTCTGACCTGCAAGTAGTTGTTGAATCTCGTCTGGATACTCACACTCGTAGCTACCAGCTCCGTCGTGGCGTAAAGACTGAGCACTACTTTGATTCATTAGCTGAATCCCCTAACTTCACATCACAAGTGCATGTTCTCAAAACTGGATCTCATCAAGTGAATACCGCAGTTCTGTTTCCACGCGACCATGTGTATGGCAGTAAGAAACTTCCGGTGATGATGCGTCCTTATGGTGGCCCACATGGTCCGCAAGTTCAAAACGGTGCACTTAGTTATGCCATTGATCAGTGGTTTGCAGATCAAGGATTTGTAGTCATCATTGCCGATAATCGTGGCACGGGTGGCCGTGGACCAGCTTGGGATCACGCAATTTATCAAGACTTCGTCACACCTGTTATTGATGACCAAGTTGATGCGATTGCTGATGTGGCAAAACATTTCCCAGATGATGTTGACGCTAGTCGAGTTGGCATAACTGGCTGGTCCTTTGGCGGCTACTTATCCGCACTTGCAGTAATGAAGCGACCAGATGTGTTTCATGCTGCTGTTGCAGGTGCGCCAGTAACTGAATGGCTTTGGTATGACACTGCCTATACCGAGCGATACCTCGGACATCCCGAGAAGTTTCCAGAAATCTATGAAGATCATTCGTTGATGCCGATGGCTAATCAACTCGAACGACCGCTAATGCTGGTTCATGGATTGGCTGACGACAACGTTGTTGCCGCTCATTCGCTTTCATTGAGTGGTGCACTACTCGCTAATAAGAAGCCGCATACCGTGCTGCCACTTTCCGGCGTAACTCATATGACGCCACAAGAAATAATTTCAGAAAATCTGATGTTGTTGTCAGTTGAGTATCTGAAAGAACAACTCGGCGTCGAATGAATCGATCTTGTGCCTCGGCTTAGTTAATGAAATCGGAGCCAGAAGCAGAACTTAAACCAGTGGTATCCATTGGGTAATGACAAGCAACTCTGTGACCAGTAGTTAACTCCCGTAATTCTGGAACTTCAGATTCGCATCGAGCCTGCGCCTTGAAGCAACGAGTTCTAAATACACAGCCACTTGGTGGGTTGCTTGGGCTCG
>JBDLQS010000018.1:0-6352 GCA_039800445.1 Actinomycetota bacterium | reverse complement strand
TTGAAGCAGGAGCTGCTTCTAAAATCGATTTTGCAGATCCCAAGCGGGCATCTGATGAAACGTCACATGAGATCACCAGGTCTGCAGGACTCAAATCCTCCGGAGCTCGAATCAATTCAGTGCCCGGCAAAAAATCTAAAGAAGCTGGTGTTGTGAACCCTGGTTCACCAACTGTGACCTGTACTTGTTTTCCCAAGCCTTGAAGTGCCAGCCCTAAACCAAGTGCAGAACCAAGGGCATCTGCATCAGGTGTGACATGAGCGAGCAGCAGGACGTTTGCAGAGTCAGCAATTGCTGAAATCGCCTTGTCCCACTCCGGAGTGGATGAAAACGAAGCCACGAAATCTACTCGGAAGCTGATTCTGAATGACGGTATGGATCAGAATCTCCGGCATAGCGAGCCCGAGCTGCTTGTTCGTGAACTGCCTTGTCAGCAATTGCTGCCTCTTGTAGCAGGTCATCAATCACGCGGACATTCTCTGGCAAGGCGTCGCGAATGAATTCAACAGTTGGTGTGAACTTAATTCCGGTTCGCTTTCCAATTTCGCTGCGAACTAACCCTTTACTCGAATCCAGAGCTGCGGCTGAGCTTGTAGCTTCCGCCTCATCGCCAAACACTGTATAGAAAACAGTAGCTTCGCGTAAGTCGGCCGAAACTCGAACACTTGTAACAGTTACAAATCCAAGACGTGGATCCTTGACTTTCAACTCCAAGGTTTCTGCCACGATTTCTTGGAATCTTTCACCCAATTTTCGTGCTCTTGCTGCATCTGCCATGTCGAGCTCCCTAGATTTCTATTCATGAAAATAGCGCGCAGAATTAACTGCGCACTATTTCACGCATTTCAAATGTTTCGATGATGTCGCCAACCTTGATGTCATTGAACGATCCAAGTCCGATACCGCACTCGAATCCTTCGCGAACCTCAGTTGCGTCATCCTTAAAGCGTCGCAAGGTGTCGATTGATAGGTCCGCTTGAACGACTGCCCCATCGCGGACCAATCTGGCTTTTGCCTTGCGCTTGATCTCACCATTGAGAACCATGCAACCTGCAATATTTCCAAACTTGCTGGAACGGAATACGTCGCGAACTTCAGCTGAACCAAGTTCTGCCTCTTCGTATTCAGCCTTACGCATTCCCTTAAGTGCGGACTCGATGTCATCGATTACGCCGTAGATAACGTTGTAGTAGCGAATCTCGACATTTTCTCGATCAGCTAGATCGCGTGACTTGCCTTCAGGGCGAACATTGAATCCGATGATCATGGCATCAGATGCAGCCGCCAAGGAAACGTCGTTTTCAGTGATCGCACCAACACCTCGGTGAATTACGCGCAAGATTACATTTTCGTCGTCAACGTCAATGTTCAGCAATGCATCTTCAAGAGCCTCAACCGAACCAGAAACGTCACCCTTGATGATGATCTTGAGTTCGACAACTTCACCCTTTTCAAGTGCCTTGAGCACATCTTCGAGGGTGTGGCGTCCACGTCGGGCAGCCAATTCGGCATTACGTTCACGGGCACCGCGAGATTGTGCAATCTGACGAGCGATTCGATCTTCTGCGACAACTAAGAAGCTGTCACCTGCACTTGGTACCGAAGTAAGGCCTAGTACCTGAACCGCGCGTGCTGGACCGGCTTCCTTTACGGCTACGCCATCCTCATCCATCATTGCGCGAACGCGACCAAACGCGTCACCCACAACAATTGAATCTCCGGGACGAAGTGTTCCACGCTGTACTAAAACGGTGGCAACTGGTCCACGACCACGGTCAAGGTTGGCTTCGATTGCAACACCTTGTGCGTCTTGAACTGGATTGGCGCGAAGGTCTAGTCCAGCATCAGCAGTCAACAAAATCGAGTCAATTAGCTCATTGATGTTTAGGTTGTTTTTGGCAGATACATCTACAAAGATTGTGTCGCCACCATACTCTTCTGGAACTAATCCATATTCAGTTAGCTGGCCACGGACCTTAGTGGAGTCTGCGCCTTCTTTATCAATCTTGTTCACGGCCACAACGATTGGAACATTTGCAGCTTGCGCGTGATTCAAAGCTTCAATTGTCTGAGGCTTTACACCGTCGTCAGCCGCTACTACCAACACTGCAATATCGGTTACCTGTGCACCACGGGCACGCATTGCAGTGAAGGCCTCGTGGCCTGGAGTATCGATAAATGTAATGGCGCGTTCTATGCCTTCATGAACGTGATGAATTTGGTAAGCACCAATGTGCTGTGTGATTCCACCAGCTTCGCGCTCGATAACATTTGTTTGACGAATTGCATCAAGCAATCTGGTTTTACCGTGATCAACGTGACCCATAACAGTTACTACTGGTGGGCGTATCACTAGATCTTGATCGTCACCCTCATCGCCAAATTCAAGATCGTATGACTCCAGCAATTCACGATCTTCATCTTCTGGTGAAATGATCTGAATTTCGTAATTCAATTCGGCACCTAGAAGCTGTAAAGTTTCTTCGTTAACGGACTGAGTAGCGGTAACCATCTCACCCATCTTGAAAAGAATTTGAACAAGTGATGCCGGTTCGGCATTGATCTTGTCAGCAAAATCACTCAATGATGATCCTCGAGCTAGACGAATTGCATCACCACGCCCCATTGCCACAGATGATCCACCTGTGACCGGAGCCACCATGTTGTCGAACTCTTGACGCTTTGCCCGCTTTGACTTACGACCCTTTGAAGGCCTGCCACCTGATTTGCCGAATGCGCCAGCAGTGTTGCCGCGACCACCAGTTGAATTTGGTCTGCCACCTGGTCTGCCACCTGGTGCACCGCCTGGTGCTCCACCTGGTGCACCCGCGCCTGCAAAACCGCCGGGACGATCTCCGGCTGGACGAGGTCCGCCAAAACCGCCAGGACGATCTCCGGCTGGACGAGGTCCGCCAAAACCGCCGGGACGATCTCCGGCTGGACGACCTGGTCCACCTGGGCGTTGTCCGCCAAAACCGCCAGGACGATCTCCGGTTGGACGACCTGGTCCACCTGGACGAGCGCCAGCTGGACGAGGCGCTCCACTTACACCGCCACTCGGACGAGGTCCGGCACTACCAGATGTGAATGGATTGTTACCTGCTCGTGGTGGTCGCGGTGCTGAAGTAAATGGGTTGTTACCAGGACGTGGTCCGCCTGGTCGAGGACCAGGTGTTGCTCCTGCTGTAGGACTTGCCGGTGCTTCACTAACTGGCGCTTCTGGAGTTGGCGCCTGCTTAGGTGCATCGCGGTTAGTGTCTTGAGCTGGTGCACTTACTTCACCTAGATCTGCTTCAACTGGAGCTGCTGCTTTTTTAGCTGGAGCTTTCTTTGCAGGTGCAGGAGCTTTCGCTGCCGCCGCTTTTAATTCAGGAAACTTGTCATGTAAACGACGAATAACGGGAGCTTCGACAGTCGACGATGCCGACTTGACGTACTCACCAACTTCTTCAAGTTTTGAAATGATGTCTTTGCTTTCGACGCCTAGCGCCTTTGCAAGCTCATACACTCGGACCTTGGACACGATTCTCCAGTCTGGTCCGAGGTCTAGTTAATAGATCCGAACCGTCTCTTGTTTTTGCGCGCTCATTTCTGAGCACTCTGTTTCTTGGTGCCCATTAGATGAGCACCTTGCCTGTTGGCGTTCATAACTAGAACGCAAGCCTGGCGTTGAACATAAACACTCCCGTTTTCAGCGGTAGTTAACGGATACTTGTAGCAAGTTAATCAAGTTTTTAACTTGAAATCCTTGGATTCCGACCTAGTTGGCAGGGACACAAAGTAACTTGCTTCGCCTAGTCTAGCCCAAATTGCAGAAGCTCAATATCCATGCGGTTTTCGAAACGAATTCGCCTTTATCAATACTTAAGCTTCGGTTGCCATATCTGACTTAATGTCGATCTTGGCCCCAGTCAACCGGGCGGCTAATCTGGCGTTTTGCCCTTCCCGACCGATTGCCAAACTTAACTGGAAATCTGGGACTACAACTCTGACAATTCGGTTTTCCGCGTCCAGCAATGTTGACGAGATTACTTTTGCAGGTGATAGGGCATGCTTCACATAAAGTGCCAAATCTTCACTGTAATCAACAATGTCAATTTTTTCGCCACCAAGCTCACTCATCACGGCGCGCACGCGGCCACCAAGTGGACCAATGCAGGCACCCTTTGGATTAACGCTGGCAGTCTTTGTTGAAACTGCAATTTTGGTCCGATGCCCAGCTTCGCGAGCCAGGCCTTCAATTACAACGGTTCCGTCTGCAATCTCTGGCACTTCAAACTTAAATAATTCTTCAACTAACTTCGGATGAGATCTCGACAATGTGATGACTGGACCTTTTGGTCCCATCTTCACTGCAACTACGTAGCACTTGATTCGAGTTCCATGCGAATAGTCTTCACCAGGAACCGTCTCTTCTGGAGGCAAGACGCCTTCAACTTTTCCTAAGTTAACGAAAACAAGTTGGCGATCACTTCCCTGCTGGATTACACCGGAAACAACATCGCCTTCCTTGGCTTGAAACTCGGTAACGGTTGCATCATCGTCAGCGGCTTTTAGTCTTTGAGTGATTACGCCACGAGCTAGCGATGCTGCAACTCGGCCAAAGCCCTCCGGTGTTGCTTCGAATTCACCAATCTTCTCGCCCGCGTCGTTAAGTTCATCCGCTATCACCAGAACATGACCAGTAGTCCGATCTAATTCAACGCGAGCGCTTTCGTGGGCACCAGCTGAATGCAAGTAAGCAACCAACAGTGCTTGCTCAATTGCGTCAACTACATAATCTAAAGAAAGTCCGCGCTCACGGGTTAAACCCTTCAGGGCAGAAATATCAATATCCATGTATTTCTCCCCTACTCTGAATCATGATCGTCTGATAACGAGTGTGTATCTGCATCATCTTTTGGCATCTTCTTAAATTCAACTTCGACGTGTGCTCGTGAAATTTCCTTGATATTCAAAGTTCTAAGTTTTCCCTTAATCTCGAGGGTGACATCTGGATCAGTGAATTCAACGACTCTTCCAACTGCATTTATTGCATCGCCGGCAACATTTACTAGACGTCCAAGATTTCTTGCCCAATGAACTGGCTTAGTTAGCGGCTTGGTAATACCACGTGTTCCCACTTCAAGAACGTAAGGTTCATCGCCCATGGCATTGGAGTTATCTAGAAATTCCGATATAGCGCGAGAAACTTCAGCAACTTCATCGAGATTTACTCCGCTGTCACCATCGATTGTGACGTCGAGAATTCTTTGTCCGCCAGATCGAGTAATTTCTACATCATCCAAATCAAGTGAGAATGCACTCACAACAGGATCCAGCAATTCAGCGAGTTCAGAAACTGGAATCAATGTCTTGCCTTTTCAATTTGGTGGAACAGTTGTGCTTCTATCGTAGTCCGTTGAGACGGGTATTTAAATACCTAAACGCGGAGTTATAAATCCCAAAGATTCGCACCAGTTGCCTGAACAATACATATGTGGGCGAATTGGTTGTGACAACGTCATTAAAACTTAGTCGAAGAGCTTTCCTGGCTGGTGTCGGCTCCACTGCCGTACTTGTGAGTGCTTGTGGTGTTACAGCGGGCACTCCTGCACCTGATCCAACGACTGCCGCGATTGAAAAAATCGTTAATTCGAAGCAGGTCCTAGTTGCTGATGCAACCAATTTGATTGCGCGCGATCCAAGTCTGGGCACTTCCCTGCAAGTTGTAATTGATCAGAATCTGAGTCACATTGCGGTCCTTAATCAATATCTGCCCCCAGGTTCCTCGCCGTCAGCAGCTGCACTCGCAACACAAGATGTAGGTCTTCCAGCTTTAGCAACAAGATGTGCAGTCTTATCTACCAACAACCTAAGCGTGGCAAGTGGCTTACCTGATGCCGAATTATCCAGATTATTGGCACTGATAGCTGGCTCTGAGATGCAGCACCATGCATTGCTGAGTGCGCTGATCGTATGAGCATCTCAGTGATTGATGAGCGCAGTGCGTTAGACGATCTACTCTCCAGCTGCTACGGGGCTATTTATGCTTATGGAGTTATTGCGGCTTACTTATCTGATCCAGATGAAGCATTAGATGCCATGGCCTCATTTCGAATTCAGCGCGATCAACTGCTAACTAGTTTTGAAGAACTTGGATATCCCGCACCACCTGCAAGTGCGGCATATTCCTTAGGGACTCCAGTAGTAGATGAGCCCAGCGCAAGAGTAGCCGCTGCAATCTTGGAAGAAGCGGGCGTTGCGCACTGGGCCAATGCACTCTTTTACCTGCCCTCGCAAATCAAGCAACGAGAGTGCGAATTTTTGCAAGCCTGCGCAGTTAGATCATTCAGTTGGTCCGGGATTGCTA
>JBDLQS010000017.1:0-5891 GCA_039800445.1 Actinomycetota bacterium | reverse complement strand
TGCCACAAGCCGCCGCCGCTTGCTCAACCAAGTCAACCAGTTCCTGCGTGAAGTTGATGGTTGCCGAATCAAGCTCCTGCTTACTAACTACTTCCACACCATACTTATCGGCAGTTTCTTTCAAAGCTTGATTAAGTGAAGCAGTCATAACATCTAGGACTGCAACTTCAGGATTGCGGAACTCCACCATTAACTCCACATGTCCTGGAATTACGTTGGGGGAGTTAGGTGTGACAACAATGTGCCCAACGGTCGCTCGACCCGTTAGGGGTTGGTCCAAACCAATCTGCTGAACTGCCTTAATTAGGTGTGAAGCTGCAACTAAAGCGTCGCGACGAGTTTCCATTGGGTAAGTACCAGTGTGGCCTGCCTGGCCTGTGATGCCAACTCGGAACCAACGCATACCTTGCACCAAAGTGACGACGCCAATTTGAAGATTTTCATCTTGCAGAATCGGACCTTGTTCAATGTGAATTTCGAAATATGCCTTGTGCTCAACTGGAGAAACTATGTCAGTTCCGGCATAACCAATTTCAGTCAGTGATTTTCCAAGTTGAACTCCTTCAACATCTTTTCTCGCTAAAAGTTCTTCGGCAGTGAACTTGCCAGCGAAGTAGGCGGCGCCCATCATGGCTGGGGCGAAGCGAGCGCCTTCTTCATTCGTCCAAACTGCTACTTCGATTGCATGCTTAGTTTCAGTTTTGGATTCGTGCAGCACGCGAAGTAATTCCAAGCCAGCCATCACGCCATAGATGCCGTCATACTTTCCACCTAGTGGTTGGGAATCTAAATGCGAACCAATCAGAATCGCTTTTGCACTTGCATCAGTTCCAGCCCGGCGCATAAAAGTATTACCCAGGGCATCGATACGAATAGTGCAACCAAGTTCGCGAGCTGCCGCTACTACGTAATCGCGCGCTTGACCGTCTTCCTTGGATGCGGCTAAACGATGTAGGCCGCCAGCCGGTGTTGCACCGAATACTGAAATTTCATCAAGAGATTTCCAAAGTCGAGCAGAGTTAATCGCAGGAGTGGTCATACCTTAAGCTTTGCGCACGTAATGGAAATCGCAATGTGAGTCGCCACCCATTATGGTTTTAGTACGAGTGATCTCAATTGTTGGGTCGTAACCAACTATGAACTCAAAGTCGCGGGTGCAGGACAGCAAGTTTCCAATTTCGGCCAAGCCCATTTCCTTATACATCTCGGCATATGCACAGCGCTTCACTTCGTAGGTGTAAACCTCTTCAGATTCTTCAATAACGTCGGTGACGAGAGCATCATCTTTTTTCCATAGGTCTTGGATGGCGATAAATGTTAACAAGTTCGCGCCATCTGGTTCATTGGCTGCAAATCGAGCCCCAGCTTTGTGCGCGTCTTCGGTGATCGCTTCCCGAATAATGTCGGACGCGCGTTCCTGGCCCAACTCTCGCTTCATGATCTGGTAAATCGGGGAAATGATGTTCGCCTCGATCCGGCGGCGTTGCAAAATGCCCAGTTGGTCGTCTTGGTCTTGCACTGAGACGCTCAAATTTTCCGCTGATGTTGCCATGTGATTCTCCCGATTTCCTAGGGTTTTAATAATCGTAGTATTCATGCGGATATTCGGAGCGCCAAGATTTGGCAATTGGCCAGAGCCAAATGACTAGTTTGGCTCAATTTCCCTGTAACGGTAGGTATTCGATACGCTAACGGGGCGCAGAAATGCGTTTCTCGAAGAAAAGACTGGCCCCCTTGGCACAGTGGTAGCGCACTTCCTTGGTAAGGAAGAGGTCGTCAGTTCAATTCTGACAGGGGGCTCGAAGGCCGTGTTTACGCACGGTTTTAAGCCGGGGTAGCTCAGCTTGGTAGAGCAAGCGGCTCATAATCGCTGTGTCGCCGGTTCAAGTCCGGCCCTCGGTACGTAAAGGCAAGACCAGTTGCACACCACGTGTAGCTGCTCAAACGAAAGGCAAGACCATGGCACGTAACGACGTTCGTCCAAAGATCACTTTGGCATGCGAAGACTGCAAAGACCGCAACTACATCTCACGCAAGAATCGTCGTAACGATCCTGACCGCCTAGAGATCAAGAAGCATTGCCCTAAGTGCAACAAGCACACCCTTCACAAGGAAACTCGTTAATTAATTAACGCTTGTTAATTGTTTAGGGGAATCCCATGGGAATGAACCACGACATGATCGGTCATGTCTATCCGCCTTCAAAGCCTTACTTGGTGACTTCAGAAAACATCTCTGCATTCGTCAAGGCACTTGGTGATACCAATCCTGCATATGCTGAAGGCACTGTTGCGCCACCGACTTTTCCAATCGTCGTGACTATGAATGCCATGGATGCTGCTTTTCATGACCCAGCTTTGCAATTGGACTATGCACGTTTAGTTCATAGCGATCAAAAATTTGAATACCTTCGCCCAATTCGCGTTGGCGACGAACTAACAGTTAGTGCATCAGTGGAAGAGATCAAGCCGCTGGGCACAAACGAAATCGCAACCTTTAAAACTGATGTTTTCTCCGGTGATGAACTTGTTGTTACCGGCTGGTCAAAGATAGTCGTGCGAGGGCCCGAAGCATGACATTAAAGATTTCAGACGTTTCCGTTGGCATGGAACTTCCTGCTCTAGATTTAGCATTTACCCGAGCTGACTTAGTTGCTTACGCAAATGCTTCCGGTGACCAAAATCCAATTCACCAGGATGAAGAATTTGCTAAATCTGTCGGACTCCCAGATGTAATCGCTCACGGCATGTTAACCATGGGCCGTGCGATTCAAGTTGTGACGAATTGGGTTAGTGACCCAACTGCAGTGATCGACTATTCAGTGCGAATGACCCGCCCAGTCGTAGTTCCAAATACTGCCGAAGGCTCAGTTGTGAGTTTTACTGGAAAAGTTGCCCAGATCAATGACGATGGCACCGTTCAGATTGATCTTGGCGCTGTCTTTGGTGAAACCAAAGTCTTAGGTCTAGCAAAAGCAACTGTGCGACTAGCACAATAGGAACATGATGCGCAGCCTTGCGGAACTGACTACTTTGCGCGTGGGTGGCACGCCAAACTCGTTAGTTTTTGCGACCTCCGAATCTGAAATCATCGAAGCTGTCTCAGCAAATCCCAATGCCTTAATCCTGGGTGGCGGCAGCAACGTTTTAGTTAGTGATAACTTCCATGGCGATGTCATCAAGATTGAGTCACAAGGTTTTGAAAATGATGAATCTGCTTGTGCTGGCGCATGGGTAACTGTTGCGGCTGGACACAATTGGAATGATTTCGTGGCTACTGCGGTGGCAAATGGCTGGACCGGAATTGAAGGACTGGCCGGTATTCCAGGAACTGTTGGTGCAACCCCAATTCAAAATGTGGGTGCTTATGGACAAAGTGTGAGCGAAACTATTGCTCAAGTTCGAGCCTGGAATCGCAAGACAAAATCCATTGACACTATTTTTGCTGCGGACTGTGAATTCGGATATCGCTCATCAGTTTTCAAAACAAATCCTGACACCTGGGTTATCTTGAGCGTTACATTTCAGCTGCCTCTTGGAACGATGTCAGCGCCAATTGCCTATAACGAACTTGCTGCAAAGCTTAAGGTTGACCTTGGCGCTCGAGTGAGCACGTCTGATTTGCAAACCGCCGTTTTAGAACTTCGTGCCGGCAAGGGCATGGTCCTTGATTCAACAGACCATGACACTTGGAGTGTTGGGTCATTCTTTATGAATCCAAGAGTTACAACAGCACCAGAAAATGCGCCGAACTGGCCAGAGACTGACGGAACTGTAAAGGTCAGCGCTGCGTGGCTAATTGAACAGACTGGATTTAATAAGGGCTTTACCTTGAACGGCCGGGCAGCACTTTCCAGCAAACACACTTTGGCAATTACAAATCGGGGTGGCGCAACGAGTGCAGATATTTCCGAACTTGCCGATCACATTGTTGCTGGAGTTAAAGCAAAGTTTGGCATCGAGCTAAAGCCAGAAGCTACGTTCATCAACTAAACAAATCGACTAAAGAACTTTCGATTGTTTGCAACTAAGCGATACATTCCTGCAGCTATCCAGGACATTGGCGGAATAAAAGTTAGCCAACCAAGCCCGCCCCAAAGCCCGCCCCGAATTCGCAAAACTTTTCCAACTGCCTTTGCGCCGCTGTATCGCTGTTGTTCGGAATCAGGATTTTCAATTAGCCAAACGGAATGTTCGAGTTGCTCCTGAGTCAGGCCAAAGTCATTGGTCAACTCAGTACTCGGAACATTCACCCAACCAGTTGGAACAATCCCAGCAAGTTTCTTGGCAGTGCGCTGACAAAATGCGCAGTTGCCATCAGTGATCAGGATTGACGACATCAGAATGGTGGCTCAGCACCACGAAGCATGTCTGCAAACGCACGAGACCATGACTTCACGCTTTCCCAAAATGATTTGAGTTTGTTAGAAGTCTTGGATGCCACAGCTAGCTCATGAATGGGTAGGAATAATGCTGCGCCGGAACCATAGTTTACTTGATGCTGCGATCGCTAGTCCAACGTTGCAAGTTAAGTGCGGCGCCTGCTTTGTCATTAGTACCAGAAGCGCGAGCGCCACCGAATGGTTGCTGACCAACAACTGCGCCAGTTGGCTTGTCATTGATGTAGAAGTTTCCAGCTGCAAATCTCAAGGCATGTGACATTTCATTGATGGCATCACGATCCTGGGCAATGACTGCGCCAGTCAGCGCATACTTCGCAATGCCTTCCATTTGGGCCAAGGCATCGCGCCAGTTGTTGTCTTCGTAAACTGAAACCGCTAGTACTGGTCCAAAGTATTCGTCGGTAAAGAATTCAGCAGTCGGGTCTGTGCCAACTAAAACTGTAGGTCGAATGAACCAACCTTCGCTGCCGTCATAAGTTCCACCAGCTGCAACGTCAATTGACTTGTCAGCATGAGCGCGATCGATTGCACCGCTTACTCGCTTGAAAGCCTTTTCATCAATTACCGCAGTCATGAAGTTGCTGAAGTCAGATGCGTGACCTTGCTTAATGCCTTCAACTTCGGCCAAGAAATCATCCTTGATTGCATTCCAAATACTGCGTGGGATATAAGCACGTGAGGCGGCAGAACATTTCTGTCCTTGGAATTCAAACGCACCACGAATCATTGCAGTGATCAGCGTGCGATGTTCAGCTGATGGGTGAGCAAAGATGAAATCCTTGCCGCCAGTTTCACCAACTAGACGAGGGTAAGAACGGTAATTCGAAATGTTGTTTCCGACGGTCTTCCATAGATGCTGGAACACAGGTGTTGAACCAGTGAAGTGGATACCAGCTAGATCTGGATCAGCCAGCGCAACATCTGAAACTGCAATGCCATCGCCAGTAACCATATTGATAACGCCTGGCGGTAAACCAGCAGCCATCAAAAGATCCATTGTGATCGATGCAGCAACTTGCTGAGTAGGGGATGGCTTCCAAATAACGGTGTTACCCATCAAGGCGGGAGCAGTTGGAAGGTTGCCAGCAATCGCAGTGAAGTTAAACGGTGTGATCGCGTAAACGAAACCTTCAAGCGAGCGATGATCGGTTCGGTTCCAAACGCCAGGTGAAGACACTGGTTGCTCTTGCAGAATTTGGCGAGCGAAGTGAACGTTGAAACGCCAGAAGTCAATCAACTCACAAGTTGAATCAATTTCGGCTTGGTATGCAGTCTTGGACTGACCCCAAACTGTTGCAGCCAATACTTTGTTGCGCCATGGACCGGACAACAAATCAGCAGCGCGCAAAATTACAGCAGCGCGCTCATCAAATGGAAGGTCGCGCCACATTGGTGCCGCAGCCTTGGCAGCAGCAATCGCACTTGTGGCATCGGCTTGAGTTGAGTTAGCGGTGACGCCAAGTACTCGGGAATGTTCGTGTGGACTGCG
>JBDLQS010000016.1:0-3629 GCA_039800445.1 Actinomycetota bacterium | reverse complement strand
GCATGTTCAAGGCAGGATTATTCCTTGGCGCCGGTTCGGTAATGCATGGCATGCATGATGACGTGAACATGCGTCATTACGGTGCGTTGCGCACAATGATGAAAATTACTTATGTGACATTTGGGCTTGGCTTCTTGGCGATCATTGGGGTACCACCTTTTGCGGGCTTCTGGTCGAAAGACGAAATCATTTACGTCGCCTTTAGTCAGAGTTTCATAATTGGTATGGCAACTTTGCTTGGTGCTGGCGTTACTGCCTTCTACATGACGCGCATGATGGCCATGACATTCTTTGGTGAGGCTCGCTGGCAAGACGATGTACATCCACATGAATCGCCAGCTGTGATGACGATTCCGATGATTGTTTTGGCATTCGGTTCAGTCTTTGGCGGTATGGCGATGTTGTTTGTTGGAGACATTGAGCACTGGCTAGAACCGGTAACTGGATATGCCAAGCCAGAAAATTCAGTTTCACATTCAGTTTTGATACCTATCACGCTTGCAGTTGTACTTGGCGGTGCCTTGTTTGCTTGGCTTCGTTACGGACGTCGTCCAGTCCCAGTTGTCGCACCAACAGATGTGCGCTTCCTAACTCGGGCAGCGCGAGCAGACGCTTATGGCGACTCACTAAACGAAGCAGTTTTCATGCGTCCTGGTCAGTATTTAACTCGCTCGTTAACTTGGTTTGACTCCAAAGCAGTTGACGGATTAGTCAGTGGACTTGCTGCTTCTATCGGTGGACTATCCGCTCGTGGTCGCCGACTACAAAATGGTTACGCCCGTTCATATGCGTTAACCATGCTTGGTGGCGCAGTTTTGATTGCACTCATACTTCTACTAGTGAGGCTTTAATCATGTTGCTAACGACGTTGATGCTGATCCCACTAGTTGGATCCATAGTTGTTTTCTTGTTGCCGTCCGCGAAGGCGACCCTAGCTAAGCAAGTTGCTCTAGGTTTCTCATTGGCCACTTTGGTTGGTTCCATATTTATGGTGATAGGTCTAGATAATTCATCTGGGGGACTGCAATACGTTGAGTCCTACGCCTGGATCCCAGCTTTTGGAATCTCATGGACACTTGGAGTCAATGGAATATCTGCAGCACTAATTGTGATGGCGGCTATTTTGGTCCCAGTTGTAATCATTGCTGGGTGGTGGGATGCCGAGAACTCAGGTCGAGGAACTGTAAAGGGATTCTTTGCGTTGATTCTGGCTTTGGAAGTTTTCATCATTGGAGTCTTTACCGCTAATGACTTGTTCCTTTTCTATGTTTTCTTTGAGGCCATGCTGTTCCCGATCTACTTCTTAATCGGAAGATTTGGTGGCCCACAGCGGGCATACGCTGCAATGAAGTTCTTGCTGTATTCACTCGTTGGTGGCCTATTCATGTTGGCTGCATTGATCGGACTTTATGTAGTTTCCAGCCGGGAATTGGGTCAAGGAACTTTCGACTTTGAGACTCTTACAACATTGAACATGGATCCTGCGACGCAAAAGATGTTGTTCTTAGGCTTCTTCTTTGCATTCGCCGTGAAAGCTCCGATGGTTCCGTTCCACACCTGGTTGCCAGATGCAACTGCGGAAGCCACACCAGGTACTTCAACCTTGCTGGTTGGCGTACTAGACAAGGTGGGCACTTTTGGAATGCTGCACTTCTTGCTACCGATTTTCCCTGAGGCAAGTAAGTTTTATGCGCCAGCGATAATTGTGCTTGCGGTAATCAGCATTTTCTATGGCGCCCTTCTAGCAATTGGACAAACAGATGTAATGCGCCTGGTTGCTTTCACTTCGATTTCGCACTTTGGATTTATCGTTCTAGGAATCTTCGTGATGACCTCACAAGGACTAAGTGGTTCTTCGTTCTACATGGTTAACCACGGATTCTCCACTGGCGCGTTGTTCCTGGTAATGGGTTATTTGGTTTCGCGTCGAGGCTCAAAGCGAATCGCAGATTTTGGTGGAGTCCAAAAAGTTGCTCCGATTCTTACCGGTGTATTTCTCATCTCTGGTCTTTCTGGCCTAGCTCTGCCAGGTATGTCCAGCTTCATTTCGGAGTTCTTGGTATTGGCTGGAACCTATGCCGTAAATCCAACAGCTGCGATTATCGCTACTCTCGGAATTGTGGTGGCCGCTGTGTACATTCTTTGGCTCTACCAACGAATGATGACTGGAGTGCCAAGTAAAGAAGTTGAAGAAACGGTTACTGAAATTTCTCGTCGAGAGTTAGTAGCAGTTGCTCCAATCTTGGCGATCATCATTGCACTTGGTTTCGTTCCACAAGTCGCACTTAATGTAATCAACCCTGCAGTTGAGCAAGTTCAAACATATGTAGGTGTGACTGATCCACAAGCAGCAGTTGTAATCGAAGGGAGTGGCTCATGAACGTTTCCGTTGAGTACCAAGCTCTAGCTCCAATCATTATCTTGCTGGCATCTGGAGTTCTATCGGTCTTGATCGAGGCCTTTATTCCGCGCACCTTGCGTCGCCCAATTCAACTCATGTTGGTTTTGGCAAGCATAGTTTTGGCGTTTGCCTATGTAGTAATTAACGCCACTGCTGAACTTGCCGGTGATCCGGCAGCCAACGGTGGTCAAGTAAAGGGATTGCGTGAGTTAGCTGCAAGTGGCTCAATTGCTATTGATGGTCCGGGCATGGTTATTCAGGGAATCATTTTGCTGGTTTCGTTCGTTGCCGCACTTCTGTTAGCTGAACGTCAGATTGATCCACAAGGTGACGCATTTGCATCGAGATCATCCACGCTTCCGGGCAGTGAAGATGAAAGACAATTTACGGCTCAAGGCTGGCTCCAAACTGAAATTTGGCCACTGTATCTATTCTCCGTTGGTGGAATGCTGCTGTTCCCAATTTCAAATGACTTCCTAACAATGTTCGTAGCTTTAGAAGTTTTCTCACTACCGCTTTACTTGATGGCAAGTATGGCCAGGCGCCGTAGGTTGTTAAGTCAAGAGGCAGCCCTAAAGTACTTCATTCTTGGTGCCTTCTCCAGTGCATTTTTTCTATTCGGCGCTGCGCTAATTTATGCAGCTACATCATCAATTAACTTCAGCGCAGTTGCAGTTGCAATGGAGAATTCATCGCAGGATGGATTGCTCATCCCTGGCATAGCGATGATTGCCGTTGGATTGCTCTTCAAGGTCGGCGCAGTTCCATTCCACCAATGGGTCCCTGATGTTTACCAAGGATCACCAACACCGTTAACGGCATTCATGAGTGCGGCCACCAAGGTTGCGGCATTTGGTGCATTACTTCGCGTCTTCTATGTAGCTTTCGGTGGAATGCGTTGGGATTGGCGCCCAATGATGTGGGTTATCGCTGGGCTTTCCATGGTTGTAGGTTCATTGCTCGCTGTGACACAGACTGACATGAAGCGCATGCTTGCATTCTCATCAGTTGCGCATACCGGATTCATTTTGCTTGGCGTAGTTTCAACAAGTGCGGCTGGGTTATCCAGTACCTTGTTCTACTTACTTGCTTACGGCTTCACATCAGTTGGAGTTTTTGCGATCGTTGGATTAGTGCGGGATGCATCGGGTGAAGCAACACACTTGTCGCAGTGGGCTGGGCTTGGTAAGAAATCTCCGTGGATGGCCAGTATTTTTGCATTGTTCCT
>JBDLQS010000015.1:0-2785 GCA_039800445.1 Actinomycetota bacterium | reverse complement strand
CACTGCCAAATGTGATTATTACTTCCCACAATGGGGGAGAGGGAGATGTTTTTTGGGATCGAGCTCGTGCCCGAATCCATAGCCAGTTTGATCTTTGGCTTGCAGGCAAGCCACTGGAGTGTGTGATTACTTAAATAGTGGGTTAGATTTATTGCATGCCAAACATGAAGCCTCGCAGTGGACAAGTAACCGACGGACTAGAGCGATCCCCAGCACGTGGAATGTTGCGCGCCGTGGGCATGGGTGATGACGATTGGGTTAAACCACAAATTGGCATTGCATCTTCTTGGAATGAAATTACGCCATGCAACCTTTCACTGGAGCGCCTAGCCAAGGCATCCAAAGAAGGCGTATTCAAAGCTGGTGGCTTCCCAATGCAGTTTGGAACCATCTCAGTTTCTGATGGCATTTCTATGGGCCATGAAGGCATGCACTTCTCACTGGTTAGTCGCGAAATCATTGCTGACTCCGTTGAAGCTGTAATGCAGGCCGAGCGTCTTGATGGCATGGTTAATTTTGCGGGCTGCGATAAGTCGCTACCGGGCATGTTGATGGCAGCAGCGCGACTTGATGTGGCAAGTGTGTTTGTTTACGCCGGTTCAATTCTTCCGGGCAACGTAACGCTTTCGGATGGCAGCAATCGCGACGTAACAATTATTGATGCTTTCGAAGCAGTTGGCGCATGTGCTCGTGGATTAATGAGCGAAGAAGATGTTGATCGAATTGAACGTGCAATTTGTCCTGGTGAAGGTGCCTGTGGCGGCATGTACACCGCAAACACCATGGCGTCGGCTGCAGAAGCCATGGGAATGTCGTTGCCTGGTTCAGCTGCCCCACCAGCCGTTGACCGACGCCGCGACGGTTTCGCAATTGCATCGGGTGAAGCAGTGGTCAATTTGATTGCTCAAGGCATCACAACTCGCGACATAATTACAAAGCAGTCACTGGAAAATGCCATTGCAATTGTCATGGCATTTGGTGGTTCAACTAACGCAGTCCTTCACTTACTTGCAATTGCACACGAAGCAAATGTTGATTTGCACCTTGAAGACTTCCATCGAATCGGTTCCAAAGTTCCATTGCTGGCTGACGTAAAGCCATTTGGTCGCTATGTCATGAGTGATGTGGATCGTGTTGGTGGCGTGCCGGTTGTAATGCGTGCGCTACTTGACGCTGGCTTGATGAATGGCGATTGCTTAACAGTCACTGGAAAGACCATGGCGGAAAATTTAGCTGATCTTGATTCTCCAGATCCTGATGGTGACATTGTTCATGCAATGAATAATCCAATGGGTGGCACTGGCGGAATATCAATCCTGAGTGGATCGCTATCCCCTGAAGGCGCAGTCTGCAAAACCGCTGGAATTCCAGTTGATGTCTTTGAAGGTCCAGCCAAGGTTTACGAACGTGAACGCGCAGCAATGGATGCACTTGAAAGCGGAGACATCCAAGCTGGCGATGTTGTCATCATTAGGTACGAAGGACCTAAGGGTGGTCCAGGTATGCGAGAGATGCTCATGATTACTGGTGCAATCAAGGGTGCCGGACTTGGTAAAGAAGTAATGCTCATTACGGATGGTCGATTCAGTGGTGGAACTACTGGACTTTGCATCGGACACGTAGCACCTGAAGCTGTTGATGGCGGACCAATCGCATTCGTAGAACATGGCGACAAAGTTCGAATCAACATTAGTGAGCGCAAGCTCGACCTACTTGTTGATGAGTCAGTTCTAGTTGAGCGACGCAAGAGTTTTAAGCCAGTGCCACACAAATATGACCGTGGTGTATTGGCAAAGTACGTAAAACTCGTTGGTTCAGCTAGTAACGGCGCAGTCTGCGATTAAGCATGGGATCACATAGCCACTCCCACAAGAGGGCAAGCGATCTTGATTCATCCTGGATAGATCCGGGTAAGGAATCGCGACTGCATAGAGTTCTCTTAGCAATTTTATTGCCGTTAACTTTCCTTGGAATCTTTACCATCTTTATATCTTGGCCTGGCAGCAATCTGCAAATTGACAAAGGCATTTTTGGTTATGTTGAGCAATCAGAATTCTTTACGGTAGAAGTGCAAACTATTGAAAAATTTGACTGCATTTCTAATGGTGCAACACAGGATGCCTCAGGTAATTTTTCAACTTCACAGTGCGCCCACATTTCGGCAAAACTTTTGACGGGACCAAACGCTGGTGAAATTGCAAAATTTGATGTGCAGCCACCCATCGTTGATTTTGGAATTCATTCAGGAGATAAGGTTTCCGTTGCTTCGATCCCAATTGAAACTGGAAACGACTACATCTTTAATGATTTTGAACGCACTAATGGAATCTATGCTCTCTTTGCAGTATTTCTAGTGATCTTGTTTTTGACTGCAGGGATCGGTGGATTACGAGCCCTACTCGGACTAGTACTTACATTTGGCCTGTTGATTGTTTACCTAATTCCGTCATTGATTCAGGGACAACAAGTTGTTTATGCAGTTGGTGGGGTAGTACTTGCAATTACCGCTTTAGTTCTGTACTTAGTTCACGGATTTAGTCTGAAAACTGGTGCTGCAATTGTTGGAACTCTGTGTGGCTCGGTAATTGCTATGGTCGGTGCACTTTGGTCAACGGATGGACTCCGCTTAACTGGAATTACCGGGGATGAAGACCTCGTGCTTTCTGCTGTTGCATCGCAGGTAAAGCTTTCTAACTTGCTTATCGCCAGTATGGTCATTGCTGGTTTTGGTGCACTAAACGATGTAACAGTTACCCAAAGCTCAGCGGTTTGGGAGCTTGCTAGC
>JBDLQS010000014.1:0-5704 GCA_039800445.1 Actinomycetota bacterium | reverse complement strand
GAATGAAAAACAAACTTGGCGACAGTTATTCTTTGGTGGCATGCGAATTGGACGAGATCACATTGCATCTTCGATTTATACAATTGCTTTTGCATATGTTGGCTCGGCACTTGTTACTTTGATGCTCATAGTTGCTGCCAGTCCACCACTAGCGCGATTGATAAATGATGAAGTGGTAGCTCAAGAATTAGCTCTGATTATGGTTGGCTCAATCGCTTTGGCACTCAGTACTCCAATAACTACTGCTTGTGCCGCTTGGTTTGCGGTAAAGATTGCAAAGTCAGATTCGACTCAAGCAGTCTAAGAAACGCTGACTCGACCTGCTTCGAGGCGGGCAACTGGAACGCGGAATGGCGAGCACGAAACATAATCAAGTCCAACCTCATGGAAGAACTTAATTGATTCTGGATCTCCACCATGCTCGCCACAAACACCAAGCTTGATGTCTGGTCGTGTCGCGCGTCCCTTCTCAACTGCAATCTTGATCAAAGCACCGACGCCATCAACATCTAGTGATTCAAATGGTGAAACCGTAAAGATGCCACGATCCAAGTAAGTTGCAAAGAAGGAAGCTTCAACGTCATCTCGACTAAAGCCCCAGGTGGTTTGCGTTAAGTCATTAGTACCAAATGAGAAGAATTCAGCAGCTTCGGCAATACGTTGTGCTGTTAGAGCTGCTCTTGGCAATTCGATCATGGTGCCAATTGAGAATGGCAACTTAATGTTCTCTTCAGTTGCAATCTGGGCAAGTAGCACATCCATTTCATCTCTTATGAGATGAAGTTCCATTACGGATCCAACTAGCGGAATCATGATTTCTACCTTTGGATTTCCGCCAGCACGTAGTCGCGTAATTGCAGCTTGAGCAATAGCTCTAACTTGCATTGGGAACAAGCCAGGTACCACTAATCCAAGGCGAACGCCACGAAGTCCAAGCATTGGATTGGATTCATGCAATCGGTCTACTGCGCTAAGCAATAGTTCCTGTCTTGTTACATCTTCATTTCGTTCTTTTCCGAGTGCCACTTCAACCATCAAGTCAGTCCGGTCTGGCAAGAACTCATGAAGCGGGGGATCAAGTAGGCGAACAGTTACTGGCAGCGAATCCATCTCTTCAAATATCTCTTCAAAATCTTTTTGCTGCATTGGCAGAAGAGCTTCAAGCGCAACATTGCGATCTTCTGAGTTATCGGCCAAGATAACGCGCTCTATCAAAACTCTGCGATCGCCTAAGAACATATGTTCAGTACGGCAAAGACCAATTCCTTCGGCGCCGAGGTTTCTGGCCCACTTTGAATCTTCCGCAGTATCTGCGTTAGTGCGAACCTTCAATCGACGAACTGAGTCGGCATGTTTCAAAATTCGATCAACCGCAGTTACTAGCGCAGCGATTTCTTCGTTCTCAGTTGCAATTGCAGATGCCAAGCCATTTTCCAGGTAATTAGAAACAGGGGATGGAACTACCGCAAGTTCACCCAAGTAAACATGTCCGGTTGAGCCATCAATTGAAATCATGTCGCCCTCTTTGATGACAAGATCTCCAATAGTTGCCGTGCGATCAGCGTGCGAGACATCCACGGCATCAGCGCCACAGACACAGGTCTTGCCCATGCCACGAGCCACAACTGCAGCATGCGAAGTCTTTCCACCACGGGCAGTCAGAATTCCAGTTGCAGCGATCATGCCCTCAAGATCGTCGGGATTAGTTTCGCGTCGCACTAGAACTACGCGCTCACCCCGCTCCGCCCACTTAACTGCGGTTGCCGAATCAAAAACCGCTTTACCAACAGCTGCACCAGGAGAAGCAGCCATACCTGATGCAACGATTTTGCTGGCTGCCGCTGAATCAAACTGCGGGAACATAAGTTGAGCAAGTTGTGCGCCACTAACCCGAATCAACGCCTCATCCATAGTGATCAGACTTTCATCAACTAATTGGGTAGCAATTCGAAATGCTGCCGCGGCAGTGCGCTTACCAACTCGGGTTTGCAGCATCCAAAGCTTGCCTTTTTCAACAGTGAATTCAATGTCACAAAGATCTCGGTAGTGTGTTTCGAGCTTTCGCATAATCTTCATGAGTTCGTTAAACGACGTTGGGTCAGTGCGATTTAGTTCTTCTAGGCTAAAAGTGTTTCGAATTCCTGCAACAACATCTTCACCTTGCGCATTTGGCAAGTAGTCACCGTAGGCGCCTGGCTTACCTGAAGCTGGATCGCGAGTAAACGCAACTCCGGTTCCAGAAGTTTCACCTAAGTTTCCAAAGACCATGGAACAAATGTTTACAGCGGTGCCAAGATCATCAGCGATTCTTTCGCGACGACGATATAAGCGTGCGCGAGATGTATTCCAGGAATTGAAAACAGCGCGGGTAGCAAGGTCAAGTTGTTCGCGAGGATCTTGTGGGAAATCTCGACCACTGTGCTTCTGGATTATGGCTTTGAAAGTTTCAACTACTTCTTTAAGTTGGTCAGCCGTTAAGTCGACCTCAGTAGTCACTCCAGCCTTTTCATTTGCTGCCTGCAAGGCATCTGCAAAGATTTCGCCTTCAATATCCAAAACGGTTTTGCCAAACATCTGGATCAAGCGACGGTAGGAATCCCATGCAAACCGTTCGTTGTTACTTGCCTTGATAAGGCCGTTGACTGAATAGTCGTTAAGCCCAACATTTAAAACAGTTTCCATCATGCCTGGCATGGAAAATTTCGCGCCAGATCGAACGCTAACCAACAACGGATCGTTTATGTCGCCAAGTCGTTTACCAAGCGCATCTTCAAGCCGGCGAAGCGCCATGGTTACTTCCACACGCAAGGCAGCCGGTTCAACGCCGGCGACTAAGTATTCGCGACAGGCTTCGGTGGAAATAGTGAAGCCCGGAGGTACTGGCAGGCCGAGCTTGGTCATCTCGGCAAGGTTGGCACCCTTGCCACCCAGTAGGTCCTTTTGGTCTTTGTCGCCTTCGGAAAAATCGTAAACGTACTTAGTCATTGCCAGTGCCTTCCGACCAACGATTTCCAGCCCAAGAACTGGGAATCTCCTGATTCAAAGGTATTGCCCAGAACGTCCCAACGCCCTATGGGGATGCCCGATTTTGGCTGAAATGGCATCTCAATATGTGGACAGCCGTCTCACCGGATGTGACGGGAGTGACTTACTCGGTTATGGTTGGGGAACTATCAACACCTTCATCGGTGGTGGTGATGCAATCGAGGAGCTACAAGCGAATCGGGCGCAACTTCTGTTACAAGCCTTTGGCGCAGAAGGGATGTCACCTAAGACCAGCCAACGATGAACTTAAATCGAAGCGATCCTTCGGTAGAGCAAGGAGTGACGGCATGTCGAAACACCTAACAGGCGCCGAGAGCCTAGTTAAATCTCTGGAACACGCTGATGTCGAAGTTGTATTCGGTATCCCAGGCGGCGCAATTCTTCCGGTCTATGACCCCCTAATGGATTCCCCTTCAGTTCGACACATCTTGGTGCGCCACGAACAAGGTGCAGGCCATGCAGCAGAAGGCTACGCCTCAGCAAGTAATCGCGTTGGCGTTTGTATGGCAACCAGTGGCCCTGGCGCTACAAACTTAGTTACTCCAATTGCAGATGCGCACATGGACTCGGTTCCAATGGTTGCAATCACCGGTCAGGTGCCAAGTGCATTCATTGGATCTGATGCATTTCAAGAAGCTGACATTCGTGGCATCACAATGCCAATCACCAAACATAATTACTTGGTAACTCGCGCCGAAGATATTCCGCGTGCAATCAAAGAAGCTTTCCACCTTGCCAGCACAGGTCGTCCTGGTCCAGTTCTTGTAGACATCACTAAGGATGCATTGCAAGCCAGTGCGGAATTTGTTTGGCCGACACACGTAGATTTGCCAGGTTACAAACCAACTACAAAGCCACATGGTCGACAGATTAAAGAAGCAGCTCGCATGATCGTGGATGCGCACCGCCCAGTGTTTTATGTTGGCGGTGGCGTTATTCGTTCCCAGGCACACAAAGAACTTCGTCAACTGGCAGAACTAACTGGAATTCCAGTTGTTACAACTTTGATGGCACGTGGTGCATTCCCAGACTCACACAAACAGCACATGGGTATGCCAGGTATGCACGGAACCGTTGGCGCAGTTGGTGCATTGCAAAAATCAGATTTGCTAATCGTGCTTGGCGCACGTTTTGACGATCGCGTGACTGGCAAACTTGAATCATTCTCTCCAAAATCTAAAGTTATTCACATCGATATCGATCCTGCTGAAATTGGTAAGAATCGCTACGCAGACATCCCAATTGTTTCTGACGTACGCGAAGCAATATCTCAACTTATTCCAGCCGTCACCGCAGAATTTGATGCTGGAAATCGCGCTGACTTAACAGCTTGGTGGATCACACTGAATCACTGGCGCGAAACTTATCCACTTGGCTACGACCAGCCTCAAGATGGCACGCTTTCACCACAGTATGTAATCGAACGGCTTGGAAAGATTGCTGGGCCTGAAGCTATCTATGCGGCAGGTGTTGGTCAGCATCAGATGTGGGCAGCGCAGTTCATTGGATATGAAAATCCAAACACTTGGTTAAACAGTGGTGGCTTAGGAACCATGGGTTACTCAATCCCGGCTGCAATGGGCGCCAAAGTCGGCGCGCCAGATAAAACCGTTTGGGCAATTGATGGTGATGGCTGTTTCCAAATGACCAACCAGGAACTCGCTACCTGCACAATCAATGACATTCCAATCAAGGTTGCACTTATCAATAACGCTTCCCTTGGCATGGTTCGTCAATGGCAAAACTTGTTCTACAACGAGCGCTACAGCAACACAGATTTACATTCACATTCAGTTCCAGACTTTGTAAAGCTTGCAGATGCATACGGTTGCCACGGCATCCGAGTGTCGACTGCAGAAGAAGTGGACAAAGCCATTGAGCGGACAATGGAAATCAATGACGCACCAGTGGTAATTGATTTCCAGGTTCACCGCGATGCGATGGTTTGGCCAATGGTTGCTGCCGGTACCGGAAATGATGAAATTCAATTTGCGCGAGATCTGGCTCCACAATGGGAAAGAGGGGATGACTAAACATGGCTCGTCATACTCTTTCAATTTTGGTGCAGGATCAACCAGGTGTGCTTGCGAGAATTTCTGCACTCTTTTCTCGTCGCGGATACAACATTGAATCTTTGGCAGTAGGCACAACCGAAACCGAAGGTGTTTCCCGCATGACAGTTGTGGTCAATGTTGACCAACATGCGCTTGAACAAGTAACAAAGCAGTTGAACAAGTTGATCAACGTTCTAAAAATCGTTGAACTCGATGACAACACTGCAATTGCTCGAGAGCTGATGCTTATCAAAGTTAAAGCTGACGATCACTCCCGCACCAAGGTGCTGGAACTTGTTGAGCTATTCCGTGCCAAAGTTGTCGATGTGAGCGGAGATGCAGTAACCATCGAGGCCACTGGCTCCATAGACAAACTAGAGGCATTCCTAAATGTCCTAGCCCCGCATGGAATCAAGGAAATCGTGCAGTCTGGCGTTGTGGCACTTGCCCGCGGCGGGCGCTCAATTGCTGACCGTTCCAATAAGAATTCCGATCGTTCCATCTAGAAATTCACACAATCCAAAGAATCTGACAGACTTACCAAACTAGCGAAATAGGAGAGCCCAGTGGCCGAATTGTTTTACGAAGATGATGCAGACCTTTCA
>JBDLQS010000013.1:0-5955 GCA_039800445.1 Actinomycetota bacterium | reverse complement strand
TCGCTTGTTGGACCAGAGGCCTTACGTCGCGCTGGTGCTCAGGTGATTTCAATTCACTGTGAACCAAATGGTTTGAACATTAATGAAAACTGCGGATCAACTCACATGGATGATCTGTTTGTGGCAGTAGTAAAGCATGGCGCAGATCTTGGTATTGCTCATGACGGTGATGCAGATCGCTGCCTAGCCGTTGATGCCGATGGAAACTTTGTTGATGGTGATCAGATCTTGGCCATCTTGGCTTCTGGTCGTAAGTCTCGTGGCGCTTTAGTTGGAAACACTGTCGTTGCAACCGTGATGTCTAACTTAGGTTTCAACATTGCGATGAAAGAACTTGAGATTGAAGTAATTGCAGCAGCAGTTGGCGATCGTTATGTACTTGAAGAAATGCGTACTGGTGGCTTCACAATTGGTGGCGAACAAAGTGGTCACGTAGTACTCAGCGAATTTGCGACCACCGGTGATGGCGTACTTACCGCACTTCATTTGATGTCGGAAATGAAGGCAACTGGAAAATCAATGGCAGAACTCGCTGCAATTGTTAATCGCTTGCCACAGGTCTTGATCAACGTTCCAAATGTAGATAAGAGTTCGGTTTCAAAATCAGCAGTTTCTGAAGCTGTTGCAAAATTGGAGCAAGAACTTGGCAACACTGGACGCATTCTGTTGCGCCCAAGTGGAACTGAGCCATTGATTCGCGTAATGGTTGAGGCTGCAACTGCTGATCAAGCTCAGAAAGTCGCTAAAGAACTTGCTGAAGTAGTCGCTACCCACTGCGCCCTTAGCTAATCGGTAGACTCAAAGCATGTGCGGAATCGTTGGATATGTCGGCCCGCAACAAGCCCAGAATGTAGTCATTGAAGGCCTGCGCCGATTGGAATACCGAGGCTATGACTCGGCAGGTATCGCAATTGTTTCCGATCAGGCAATCCAAACTCGCAAGAAGGCGGGCAAGCTAGCCAACCTGGAAGCTGAGTTAGTAGATAGCCCAATCTCTCCGTCGCACACTGGCATTGGCCACACTCGCTGGGCTACACACGGCGCTCCCAACGATGTCAATGCTCATCCGCACGTAAGTGAAGATGGATCAATTGCTGTGATCCATAACGGCATTATCGAAAACTTTGCAATGCTTCGCGACAAGTTAATCGCCGATGGCGTCACACTTCGCAGCCAAACGGATACTGAAGTTGTGGCTCACTTACTTTCGAAGCAAATGAAAACCACACCTGGACTAGCGGACGCGCTTCGGGAAGTTTGCCAAGTTCTTACCGGTGCTTTCACATTGGTTGTGGTTCACGCTGACACTCCAGATGTTGTCGTTGCAGCCCGCCGAAATTCACCACTTGTTGTTGGACGTGGAGATGGCGAGAATTTCCTAGCTTCAGATGTGGCTGCATTTATTGCCCATACTCGCAATGCAATTGAACTTGGCCAGGATCAAATCGTTGAGATCACGCCTAACTCAATTGAAGTAACGGATTTTTATGGCAAGCCAGCTGACTACACCGAATACGAAGTTACTTGGGATGCAGCTGCTGCCGAAAAGGGTGGCTTTGATTTATTCATGCTCAAGGAAATTGCCGAACAGCCAAAAGCAGTTGCTGACACTTTGCTTGGCCGTATTGATAAATCAGGAAAAGTAACCCTTGCTGATTTAGGTCTTGACGACGCCTTCCTTAAGACCATCGACAAAATCATCATCACTGCGTGTGGCACGGCCTATCACTCCGGCTTGATCGCCAAGTATGCAATCGAACACTGGACTCGGATTCCATGTGAAGTTGAGTTGGCCAGCGAATTTAGATACCGCGATCCAATTTTGACGCCAACAACTTTGGTTGTTGCGATCAGCCAATCCGGTGAAACCATGGACACTTTGATGGCTATGCGTTACGCCCGCGAACAAGGCGCAAAAGTTTTGGCTATATGCAATAGCAACGGTTCAACAATTCCACGTGAAAGCGATGCAGTTATCTACACTCACGCTGGACCAGAAATTGCTGTGGCTTCTACTAAGGCGTTCTTAACTCAGATTGTTGCGTGCTACTTATTCGCAATGTATTTAGCCCAAACTCGGGGGACCGGTTATGGCAAGGATGCAGCCACAGTTGCACTTGAGCTCAGTGATATGCCAAGCATGATCGACTTAGTTCTGGATACAACTGAAGGTGTTAAAGAGATCGCCAAAGCATTAATTAATAAGCAATCGGTTCTTTTCTTGGGTCGTAGCGTTGGGTTCCCAGTTGCACTTGAAGGTGCATTGAAACTCAAGGAATTGGCTTACATGCACGCAGAAGGCTTTGCTGCCGGAGAACTAAAGCATGGTCCGATTGCACTGATCGAGGATGGCATCCCAGTATTTGTAGTCGTGCCGCCACAGGATGATGAGTTGCACGACAAGATCGTCTCGAATATTCAGGAAGTCCGAGCCCGCGGCGCACTTACTATCGTGCTTGCCGAAGAGGGCGATGAATCAATTAATGAATTCTCAGATCACATCATTCGTCTACCAAAGGTCCCAGCTTTAATGCAGCCATTAGTTGCCACAGTTCCATTGCAGATTTTCTCGTGTGAGATGGCAACGGTTAAGGGTTACGACGTTGATCAGCCAAGAAACTTGGCAAAGAGCGTCACTGTTGAATAACTTCTGAAAGAAGTTATTCAACCAATAAACACTGGTAGATAGTTTGTCATTCGGCTTGATGCCTTGTCGTAAAGCAAATCCGATTTCCTTCAGTGTCCTTGATCTCAGCAACAAAACAGTTGCCCGCATCAGTCTTCTCAAAGAGAATTTCTGAGCCAAGCTCAACAGCTTTACTCAATACCCCGTCAATGTCGCTGGTGAATAGATAGATAAAGGAGCCTTCGATAGAAGGCTTGTAAACATCACCTTTGCAAAGGGCGCCGCTAATGCCGGCACCATTATTTTCAAATGGGAAAAACGCCATCTCGTAGCCGTGAATTGAGCCGCGCTCTAGTTCAATACCTAGGAGCGATTGATAGAAATTGATTGCGCGATCCAGGTCAGTAACTGGAATCTCAAAGTATGCGCCGATGTTGGTAGCCATAGATAAAAAGTACCTGATGGCTTGATCGAACCATTTATCCGTTGCTGTTGCTTCCGCTCAACAGCACCGATACCTCCACTGTAGCTAGAGTTACCTGTGTTGCAAAAATGACATAACTACCTGCCTTGGTATTACTGGGATCTATTGGGCCAAGTTTGAAAAATCCAGTATTCACGGCAAAGTTAAGACATGGCCATAGTTGGAATCGGTGTTGATGTCGTGGACTTGGCACGCTTTTCAGGCGTTGTTGATCGCACCCCTGGAATCATCGATCGGCTGTTTACTAAAGCGGAGCAAACCAGCGCTGAAGGCCATCAGTTGCCCTTAATCTCACTAGCTGGCCGGTTTGCCGTTAAGGAAGCAGTGGCAAAAGCATTGGGAGCTCCAGTTGGTATGGAATGGCATGACTGCGAGGTCAGCAATGGTGGCGCACCACAAATTTCCGTTCGTGGCTCAGTAGCTAAAGTTGCGGCTGACCAAGGCATAACCAATTGGCATGTCTCACTCAGTCATGATGGTCCGGTTGCAATCGCTTATGTAATCGCAGAGAAGGTTTAGGAAATTAAATGTCTGCTCATGTAACTGCTCGCATTGATCTTGGTGCCTTGGCGCACAATGTTCGAGTTCTAAAGGCGCGCACTGACGGCCGAAAGTTAATGGTTGTCGTCAAAGCAGATGCCTATGGTCATGGTTTAGTCAAGTGCGGGCAAGCTGCAGTAAATGCCGGAGCTGATTACTTAGGTGTGGCTTTACTTGAAGAAGCAGTTGCACTTCGCGAAGGAAATGTTCCTGGCCCAATTCTTGCTTGGTTAAACACTCCTAATGATCGATTCGCCGAATGTATTGCTCGTGATATTGATTTGGGCGTTAATTCGGTAGCGACTTTAAAGGGCATTAGTAATGCAGCATATTCAGTAGATCGAATTGCTCGAGTTCACGTAAAAGTTGATACCGGCCTAAATCGAAACGGCGTGACGCTGGCAGATTTACCAGAGTTGATTTTGGCACTTAGCAAAGCCGAAGCCGAAGGCACGATAAAAGTTGTTGGCGTAATGTCTCACTTTGCTTACGCAGATGAGCCAAGCAATTCAACCATTGCTGATCAAATTGCAGAGTTCAAAATAGCTGTTGATTTGTTAGAAGCAGCGAACTTTGAACTTGAAGTTAAGCATCTAGCTAACTCGGCAGCCACACTTGCTTTGCCAGAAACTTACTTCAATATGGTCCGCCCAGGCGTAGCTGCATATGGAGTTTCGCCAGGTGAAGAAGTTGGCGCTGCAACTGATTTTGATTTAAAGCCAGTGATGACCCTTTGCGCACCGATTGCATTGCTTAAGAAAGTTCCAGCAGGGACAGGGGTCTCATACGCGCATCAGTACCACACCACAGCTGACACAACCTTGGCTTTGATCCCGGCAGGATATGCAGATGGCGTGCCAAGAAGTGCAACGAATAATGGACCAGTTTTAGTCGGCGGCGAGATTCGCAAGGTTGCAGGTCGCGTCTGCATGGATCAGTTCGTATTGGACGTTGGAAACTTGGATGTTCAGCTTGGCGATGAAGTCGTACTATTCGGCGATCCAGAACGAGGCGAACCTAGTGTTGAGGATTGGGCAGTTGCTGCTGGCACAATTTCATACGAAATCATTACTCGCATTGGTCCTCGCGTACATCGCGAATTCATCAACAACTCCTGGTAGTACCTGTGTCATTTTCCGTTTTGACAGCTGAACAAATGCAGGCATTTGGAAAACAAATTGGTGCATTGTTAACCGCCGGTGATGTTGTCGTGTTGAGCGGTCCCTTAGGGGCGGGGAAAACTACTTTCGTACAGGGTTTGGCCGAGGAACTTGATGTGCAAGGTTCGGTAACTAGTCCAACGTTTGTGGTTTCTCGGGTACATAAACCTAAAGGAACTGGATTGGCTTTAGTGCACGTGGATGCTTACCGACTTTCAAGTCAGAGCGACTTAATTGACCTTGATTTGGATGCCACAAAGAATGCCGCCTTTGTTATTGAGTGGGGTAAAGATTTCGTTTCTGGATTTACTGAAAACTGGATTGAGATTGATATAGATCGAGCGGAAGAACTTACCGATGACTCTGATCCGGCAAGTGGAATCCGAACTATTTTGGTTACTGCAGTTGGGGATCGCTGGAGCGAACTAGATCTAGCAAGGCCCAACGCATGAACGTGTTAGCAATTGATACCTCAGTTGGAGTCAGTGTCGCGATCTTGCGCAGCAATGGTGAGCTAACTCAGAGCCAGTCAGTTGATCACGGCATGCAAGGCGAATTAACTGCAGAGTTGATTTCTCAAGTAGTTGCTGCATCGGGCATAAAGATAAGTGACATAACAGATGTTGTTGTTGGAGTTGGGCCAGGTCCATTTACGGGATTGCGAGTTGGACTCGTGACGGCCGGGGTTTTTGCACATGCCAGAAACATTCCAATACATGGCATTTGTTCACTAGATGCGATTGCTTTTGATTATGCAAAACCTTGTGTAGTAGTCACTGATGCCCGGCGCAAAGAGTTGTACTGGGCACGTTACGAAGATAAGCGCATAGGTGAGCCACAAGTTTCAAAACCAGAAGATTTATTGGCGCAGTTTCCAAACACTGATTTTGTTGGTCCAGGCGCGCAGCTTTACCCAGACTCAATTAGTGGAAGCGTGCTGGAACTTAAAGCTGGATCTTTAGCCAAGCTATTTGTTTCTGGTAATGCCCAGCTAGTTGATGTCTCACCAATGTATTTACGTAAGCCAGATGCAGTAGAACCGACAACTAGAAAGTCGGTTCTCTAATGTTGGAAATTCGCCCCATGACACATGCTGACTTGGATCAAGTACTTGCTATCGAAATCGACTTGTTTCCGATTGATAC
>JBDLQS010000012.1:0-14416 GCA_039800445.1 Actinomycetota bacterium | reverse complement strand
CGTGTTGTTTGAAACTTGTTTGTGAATCTATCCCAAGTATCCTGAATACATGCCTGAATTAATTAGCGAACCAACCATGATTCCAGTTCCCGGTGGAAAATCCATTGCAGAGTACATCGGCCGAGTAAAGACTGGAGACAATGACGTTTCTGTTGCAGTCATGCACGCACCAGCTGGCTGGTCAGAACCAGCACAAGCTCCAGCATTTGATGAATTCACAATTGTCATCACTGGTTCGATTGATGTTGAACACGAAGGTAAGACTATAAATGTTGGTGCGGGCCAGGCGCTAATTACTCGTGCTGGCGAGAAAGTGCGTTATTTAACCAGAGAAGATGCACACTACGTGGCAATTTGCGTTCCAGCATTCTCACCGGAACTCGCAAATCGAGATGATGAAGCATGATTTCACCAGCAGTAATTAAGGCGGTTCCAAAAGTTGTCTTACACGATCACTTAGATGGTGGCCTGCGAGTTAAGACAATTTTGGAACTTGCTCAGCTTCATAACTACACAGCTTTGCCATATGACAATGAAGAACAACTCGGTAATTGGTTTCATACTGCAGTTCAAGGTTCACTGGAAATTTACTTAGAAACTTTTGCTCACACAGTCGGTGTCATGCAAACTCCTGATGCCTTGCAACGTGTGGCGAGCGAATGCGCTCAGGATCTTGCCGAAGATGGTGTGGTCTATGCCGAAATAAGATTTGCTCCTGAACTTCACACTGCAAAAGGTTTGAGCTACCGCGAAGTAATTGACAACGTGTTGATTGGTTTTGCTCAAGGTGAAGCCGAAGCAAAAGCAGCTGGCAAAACAATTCGAGTTGTTGCATTACTTACCGCAATGCGTATGGCCGATGTGTCACTGGAAATTGCAAAGCTTGTTGTCGAGTATCGCGATCGCGGCGTTGTTGGTTTTGACATTGCAGGCAAAGAAGCGGGATATCCTCCAACAGAACATATCGAAGCTTTCCAATACTTACAACGCAACAATGCGCACTTCACTATTCATGCTGGCGAAGCTTTTGGCTTAAAGAGTATTTGGGAAGCAATTCAGTTCTGTGGCACCGAACGTCTTGGTCATGGGGTTCGAATCATTGATGACATCACTGTTAGTAACGATGGCACAGTAACTCTTGGTGACTTAGCTGCTTACGTTCGGGATCGCCGAATTCCACTTGAGCTCTGCCCTAAGTCAAATGTTGATACTGGTGCTGCAGCAAGTATTGCGGAGCACCCAATTGGATTACTTCGCAAACTAAATTTCCGAGTTACTTTGAATACCGACAACCGACTTATGTCTGACACGTCAATGTCAGCTGAAATGACTTCACTTGTTGATGCATTTGATTATTCATTGCGAGATCTCGAATGGTTGACAGTCAACGGCATGAAGAGTTCGTTCTTGCCGTTTGATCAACGACTAGACATCATTAATCACATCATCAAGCCTGGCTACGCCAGACTTCGTGAACAGGTTGGTTCTTAGTAACTTCCGGTTACAGCAACGCCATCTAGGATTGCGCGAGAACTGGAAAGTCCAAGACGAGTTGCGCCAGCGTTTATTAACTCAGTTGCGAACTCAATGTTTCGAATACCACCAGAAGCCTTAACGCCTAATCGGCCACCAACGGTTTCATGCATGATTTTGATCGCGCGCACATCTGCGCCACCTGCTGGATGAAAGCCAGTAGCAGTCTTAACGAAATCAGCTCCGGCACTTTCACAGCGCTGACACGCTTTAGCAATTTGCTCATCCGTAAGTGCTGCAGTTTCTAAAATAACTTTTAGTAAAGCACTTCCTGTGGCTTTGCGTACGGCTGAGACTTCAGCTTCTAAGTAGTCCCAATCCCCCATAATTGCTCGGCCAACATCGATAACCATGTCGACTTCATGCGCGCCTTGCGAAACCGAAAGTTTTGCTTCGGCAGCTTTGATCTCTGCCTCGTGCTTTCCACTCGGGAAACCACAAACTGTGGCGACCTTCACGCCGTTAGAGACATTAGCCGCAGCCAGCGACACAAAGGTTGGGGAAACACAGACTGAAAACGTTCCTAGTTCAGCGGCTTCGACACAAAGTGCAATTACATCTGAGTTTGTAGCTTCTGGCTTTAACAAAGTGTGATCGATCATCTGGGCCAATTGATTGCGATCCATCAGCTGTCTCCACCTAGTAGTGGCCTGGCATCCGCTGCCAAACTCTTCAGTTCATTATCGGCGGTTTGCTGGGCAATTGCTAAATCATCGCCGCGAACCACGACTTCTAAATAGCACTTAATCTTTGGCTCAGTTCCACTTGGTCGCACAATCACTCGTGCTTTTTGGATCTGATCGGTACCAACTAAATGAATAATCACTGCATCTGTCTTCGGTAACTCACCTAGGCCTATGGCTAAATCTTCTACGCGGTTTACTGATAGGCCACCAAGTTCCATTGGTGGACTGTTACGAATTCCAGCCATCGTAACTGCAACCTGCTCACTGCTGGTTACTCGCACTGAAACTTGATCAGTCGCGTGCAATCCATGAGTTAATGCCAGCTCATCAAGTACTTGCCAAAGTGTTTTACCTTCACCCTTTAAGTAAGCAAGCATTTCCATAAAAATCTCAGCAGCAGAAATACCGTCTTTATCGCTTACATTTTTTGGATCAACGCAATAACCTAAAGCTTCTTCATAACCAAAAGCCAAGTTGTTAACTCGTGACACCCACTTGAATCCGGTCAGAGTTGATTCATATTGGAGTCCAGCAGAATTGGCAATTGATTCCAACATCATTGATGACACGATTGAACTAGCCAGGGTTCCAGAAACATTGGAACCAGTTAGCTTTGCTCGCTCAATCATCCACCAGCCAAGTAAGCTTCCGATTTGATCGCCACGCAGCGTTATCCATTCCCCAGTTGCACTTGGCGCTGCTGCCGCAAAGCGATCTGCATCTGGATCATTTGCTAACAGCACATCAACTGAATTCTTCTTTGCTAATGCCAGGGCAATATCTAATGCACCTTTTTCTTCAGGGTTGGGGAAGGCAACGGTTGGAAAGGCTGGATCAGGATCGCGTTGTTCCAGTGCTGCTATCGGCTCAACGAAACCGGATGCATCAAATACTGACTGCAAAGTTTTCCAGCCGACACCATGCAGAGCTGTGTACACCGAAGATACTGCTTTACGTTGGGCATCAGTTGTTGGACCAGAAGTGATTAGTTGCGAGGTCAGAGTTGTGTAAGTTTTTAAGACATCTTGACTAACTAAAACTCCAGCTGTTCCCAATGAAATTTCCCTGACATCTGTCACGGTCTTTATCAGTTTCGAAATCTGCTCATCAACTGGTGAAACAATTTGGCGGCCATCACCTAAATAGACTTTGTACCCGTTATCTTGTGGCGGGTTATGACTAGCAGTAACCATGACACCAGCGCAAGCGTCAAGATGGCGAATCGCAAAAGCCAACACTGGAGTTGGTACTACATGCGGAAAGACTATTGGTTCTAGGCCAGCACCTGACATGACGCGTGCAGTGTCAGCTGCAAAAACATCACTGTTGTATCGAGCGTCGAAACCGATTACAACTTTCTTCCCGATGAAACCTTGTTGCACTAAGAATTTCGCCAACCCAGATGCCACTTGTAAAACTGTTACGCGATTCATTCGGTTCGGGCCAGCACCCAATGCGCCGCGCAAACCAGCAGTGCCAAATTCAAGCGGCGCAAGGAAAGCGTCTTGTAGTTCAAGAAGATCCGTCTGATTACTCTGAGCGGATTCCAAAAGATCGAGGAGTTGGGATTTAGTTGTGGGATCTGGATCTTGTTGGATCCAGGATTGAACCCGCGCACTTAAATAGCCATCAATACTCACTGCTCTAGCGTAAAGGCTCAAAACAACTGGTTAGACTTAAGTATGCAGAGACCAATCACTGCCAGCATTGTCGTTGAAACTGCGCCACTGGTTCTTGACATTGGACTAGTGTTGCTAATTGCTGCCACGCTTGGCTATTTTGCCCGACGGGTTGGTCTGCCTGCCATTGTTGGCTATCTCGCTGCAGGTCTGGCGGTTTCACAATTCACGCCTGGCTACACCGCTGGATCTGAACAAATTTCTTTGCTTGCTGACATCGGCGTTGTGCTTTTGCTTTTTGAAGTAGGTATCGAAATCAATCTACCTAAACTGGGTCGCCGGCAAAAGGCATTACTTTGGGGATCGCCACTTCAAATTGGAATTGGTATGTTGATCGGCACTCCCGTATTCATGTACCTCGGATTATCTACTTTAGGCGCTTTATTGTTGGCTTTGAGTGTGGCGATGTCCTCCAGTGTGGTCATCGTAAACATAACTCGAAGCCGCGGTCGCACCACAGATAAGGCCACTGAAGAAGCCTTGCTTGCTTGGAGCGTGCTTCAGGACATTGTTGGTGTTGCAGTAGCATCCTTTATTTTGGTGATCTACGGAAATGATCAGCGCACCTTACTCCAAGCTGTTGGTGGGTTGATTGGATTTGGTATCACAGCTTTTGTTTCAGCGCGCTTACTCCCAAGCTTGTTGCGTAAAGTGCGCGCAGCACCCGATCTTTTCTTGATCTATTCAGTTGCAATCGGATTAGTACTTGCTGCAATTGGATCAACTGTATTTGGCATACCTATGGCGCTAGCCGCATTCGTTGCTGGATTGGCAATTCGCACAGGTGAGGACACTGATGAAGTTCGCCGAGTTCTATTGCCATTCAGGGACTTGTTTGCAGTTCTATTCTTCGTTCTAATCGGAAGTTTGATTCAGCCTTCGCTTATCCAAACCGCGTTACCTTTTGCTTTGTTGCTTGTTGGCTTGATGATTGTAGTGAAAACTTTGCCAACTTATCTGATTGTGAAATTTACTGACATTAAATCAAGGCCAACACAGCATGCAGTTGGACTTAGCCAACTTGGTGAATTCTCTTTCGTACTTGGTAGTGCGGCGCTAACAGCAAAAGCAATTAGCGAAGATCAGTTCTCAGGCGTGTTGATTGCAGTAGTGATTTCAATTGTCACCTCAAGCGTCCTGGTTCGTTATGTTGGAAAGAAAGAGACGACTACTTCGGAAGTAAATTAATTACGTCTTCTCGAATATCTTCTGGTGCTGTGCTTGGTGCATAACGCTTGATTGATTCACCGTCTGGTGAAATTAGGAATTTTGTGAAGTTCCATTTCACGCCACCACCAAGTAAACCTTTGGAACGACTCTTAAGGAATTGGAACACCGGATGAGCATCTTTGCCATTCACATTAACTTTTTGGGAAAGTGGAAAATCTACACCATAGTTAACTTTGCAAAACTCATCGATTTGTGCGTCGTCACCTGGCTCTTGGTGCGCAAACTGATCGCACGGAAAACCTAGAACTATAAGGCCTTGGGATCTAAATTCTTCATGTAGCTTCTGCAAACCCTCGTACTGCGGTGTGAAGCCACACTTGCTTGCAGTGTTTACTACCAAAATGGGTTTACCTGAGTAATCAGCAAGTGAAACGTTCTCGCCTCGATTGTTTACAAAAGACAAGTCATAGATGTTAGTCATAAATACATGATTCCTTGCATCTGGCGTACTAGCAACTGCTGTCCGAGTGTTTATGCCCTGCTTCAGATTTTTGGACGATACGGTTAACACATGGAAACAATTGTTTTGAACATTCGTTGGGCTGGCTATCTTCTTTTTGCAATTGGTTTAATCAATTGGCGTTATCAGAACTCGTTTGAAAAAGGCGCTCCGCTTTGGATGTTTGGACTCGCGGTAATAATTGGTACCTACATTCCAGCTGTAACTAAAGTTATGGCGACAAAATTGGGCATAACAATAATTGCCGTACTTGTGGCACTTCTGCTTGTTATGGCGTTTGTCGCTTAGGGCGTGGTCACAGGATCGAATCTAATGATGGCTTGCACCATCATATGGTCTGAGCCTCGATAGTCATTATCAAAAGTTCCATCCTCATTTAAGCGCAAGGCAACTTGATAAGCATCTGCGTGCAAGAAGTCACCTTTGTACATCACATAGTCGATGCGAACTGGATCGCTTGATGTGATTGGACGCTTAGGCCAACCTGATCGATTACTTCCGGTGTAAGAAGTCGTGTACGCATCTTCAAAAAACTTGTATTCATTAGTGGGAGCATTAAACGAATCTTGCCAACCAACTTCAGCTAACTCGAACAACATTCCTTTTGGTTCGCGATTTAGATACGAATTAAAGTCACCCATCAAAATTGTTGGCACCGCAGTTAAGCCACGTTCGGCATTGAGCGCTTCAATCCAAGGTGTGATCTCACGCCCAACAATTTGACGCTCCTTTTTACCTTGAGAATTCCTTTCATTGTTTAGATGAACGCTGATTGCCAGGAAAGTGCCAGTTCCGTTCAAACCTTCTAGATACGCCCAACTAAATTCTCGGTTCTTTGCATACCTAAGTCCATCTGCAATTTCCGACAGTCTGCCTTGCCCTGCTGATGGCAGCCCATCTGCAAACTCAACCTCTTTGACTTTGTCAGCTTTGTAAAGAATCTTTGCTGAGTTTATGCAGCTAGTGGTGTCGCAGGTATTGACATCAGGATTTGTTAGTACATAGCCACCAGTTGCGGACATGGCTTGGACATCTTGCCAGTGCCGCATACGTTCTCCGCCTTCACCAACTACTCGAATTGCGGTGGCTTCTTGCAGTCCAATTACATCCGAGTTGGATTCATTTATTGTGCGTGCGATGGCCTCCCGGCGATTTTTCCACGCTGGCACATTTGTATTGTTTGGCTTTGCAATGTTGAAGGTCGCGAAAGTTAGCGTTGGAATTGGTAGGACAGTGGGCGCAATTGATGGCTCAGTAACAATCAGAGTTGGTGCGGCACTAATTGTTGGGACCACGGTGTTGCTTTGTGGAATCCAATTGGATGCAGCAGGGACCAATATCAGGGAGGCGATAACTACAAAGATTGGGATGGAGATTAACTTGTTCCGTCTAAGGTCCTTAAACCCAGAGTGATCAGGGGATTTAGGTGCTCGACGCTTTCCGCGATTTTCCTCGTTTTTCCCCATTGCTCAAGCCTAAGCCAGTATTTGGATAGCGAACCTGTCCAAAAACTGAACAAATTGCTCAAATAGCAAGGGTTTCCACCTGACAAGTAGAATTAAAGCCTGTTAGTAACTGAGAGTTTTCACAGTTTGCGCCTAACCAAGGAGTCCAAATGGGTTTGCTCGACAACCTGGAACAGCGCCTAGACCGAATCGTAAATGGCTCATTTTCTAAGGCCTTTAAGTCGCAGGTCCAGCCGGTTGAACTCGGTGCTGCGTTACAGCAGGAAATTGATAATCGGGCCAACACCATAACTGGACAGACCGTAGTACCTAACATTTTCATTATTGAACTTGGCTCGGTAGACCACGAGCGACTTGCCGCGTATTTTGAGACGCTTTCCGTTGAGCTTAGTAATTTGGCTGATGCTTACTCTCTGGAACAGCGGTACACCACAGTTGATTCCGCCCACATAACATTTGATCTTGATCCAGAGTTGGAAACCGGCGTGTTTCGAATTCGCAGCACAGCTGCCAAGCGCCCAGCCGATGCAGTCCTGGCAGCTTCAGTAGCTGCGGATGCAACTCCACAAGTTCCACTTACTTCATTCACATCAGAGGCGACACCGTATCTAACTTCAGTAACTGGTGAGGAGTTCAAGATAACTCAGTCAGTTACTAACATCGGGCGAGGTATAGAAGCTGATATTCAAATCGATGACACTAGCGTTAGTCGCTTACATTGCGCGATTGTTTTAGGTTCAGATGTTTTGGTACGAGATCTTGGTTCGACAAATGGCACCATTGTTGATGGCACACGTACCTCTGAAGCATTGCTTCGTGATGGATCAATACTAAAAATTGGAAACATTACTCTGACTTACATGAGTAAGTGAGCTGACCATGTCTGAACTATTGCTCAGCATATTGCGAATCGGTTTTCTGATTGCGCTTTGGTGGTTCGTCCTAACAGTAGTTTCAGTTTTACGACGAGACTTGCAAGCACCGCGTGATGCCAAGCCGCTAACACCTGCGCGCACATCAAAACGTCCTAGCCCTCGGCCTACTCTGCGAGCCAGAAAGACTTCGACTCAACTTGTAATAGTTGAAGGTGCACTTACCGGTACTGCAGTTCCACTAGGTTCATCTCCAATCATCATTGGACGTGCACCTGATGCCACAATCGTTTTAGATGATGACTTCGTCAGCACACATCATGCTCGCTTAACACCAAATGGCAACCATTGGATCGTTGAAGACCTTGGGTCGACAAATGGAACTTGGATTGATCGCACCCGAGTTTCAGCACCAACAGTTTTTCGGCCTGGCACTCAACTTCGCATTGGTCGAACCAGCATGGAATTAAGCTCATGACCGGTTTAAGTCTTCGCTTTGCCGCACGTTCAGAAATTGGAAGAGTACGCCGTAATAACGAAGATGCTGGATATGCTGCAACAGATCTGCTCGTAGTAGCTGATGGCATGGGTGGTCATGAAGCCGGTGAACTTGCCAGCGCTGCTACCGTTGCCGCAGTTGTAGCTGCTGCGTCTTCTACCGTTGGTGCGGATGAAGTGCTTAACCAACTAGCTGAAGCGGTTATCACTTCAGGTGAATATATCGCAGATGTGGTCGCTAGTAATCGTGACCTTTCTGGGATGGGTACGACAATGACAGTCGTAGCTTTACGAAAAGACCGCATCGCTATGGCGCATGTTGGTGATTCGCGCGCATACGTATACCGCGATTCGGAGTTGCAACAAATGACAAAGGATCACACCTTTGTTCAAACTTTGGTTGACTCTGGTGAAATTACCCCCGAAGAGGCAGCAGTACATCCCAGGCGAAATCTAATGATGCGAGCCATTGATGGTATCCACGCCGTTGAAGTTGATCTCTCAGTTCGGGAAACTCGTGAAGGCGATCGTTATCTACTTTGCAGTGATGGACTATGCGGTGTTATTGATTCAAACCAGATTGCGGAATGTTTGTCACATGAGGACCTAACTCAAGCCGTAACTCTGTTGATTGACGCTGCTATGGCTGCGGGTGCACCCGACAACATAACTGTCGTTGTTGCAGACGTAGTCAATGACAGTCTTGAATTTGATCCAGTGCTTATTGGTTCGGCGGCTGATTCACTGAATCAATCTCGTTTGCCAGCTGTTGAATTTCCTGATGAAGGCGAAGCGTCGGTTCAGGTAGATGATCGTGACTTTCTACAGTCTGGAAAAAGTTGGTTGGTTCCAGTACTTTCAACTATCGGTGTTATCGCGACCGGCATTGCTGCCACGCTTTGGTGGTTAGCCAATCAATGGTTTGTTGGGGTTTACGAAAAAGAAGATGTGGTTGCAATCTTTCAAGGTGTCCCTGCTGGTGGCATGTATCGCTTAGTTGAAATCACTGAAATTGATGCTGGGAAATTGCCAGACTATGAGCGCGATCAGGTGTACCAGACTTTTGAATCTGATGATTTTGAAAGTTCAGAGGCTGCAGTTGAACGCCTGAAGTTAAGTGCTGACCTATGTGTATTGACTCCTGCGGAACCAGGATGTCCGGAGATTGCTCAGTGAGCGAAAGCCTAAATAGGTATCGAGTATCAACTCGGCGCTCAGCAGAACTGGCGCTATTAGTTGGGGCTTGGCTGATTGGAGTTTTTGCCTGGGTCTTGGTGGACGCAGCAACTGGTGAAACTTCATTAGGCGGCTGGACTTCATTACTCAGTGCGGGCGTACTTTTATTGGTAACTCATGGCTTTGTGCGTTGGCAGGCTCCATATGCGGACCCGTTGTTGTTGCCGAGTGTAGCTGCACTAAACATGCTCGGACTTGCCATGATTCATCGCCTAGACATTGCAGCTAAGCAACGTGCGGTTAGTAACGGTAGCCCAATGCCGACACCAGATGTTTACTTGCAGCTGACTTGGATGTTAGTTGGCTTAATTGCTTTCATGCTGGTCTTGTTTTTTGTTAGCGATCACCGCAGACTACAAAGGTTCACATTCACCGCAGGGTTTGCTGGCATTGGCCTTCTGTTTCTTCCGTTACTTCCATTTATCGGTAGTGAAGTAAATGGTGCTCGACTATGGATTGAATTTCTTGGCTTTACATTCCAACCTGGTGAGTTAGCCAAAGTTGCACTTACGATCTTCTTCGCTGGCTTTTTGGTTACTCGGCGACATTCGCTGGCGTTAGTTCACAGGAAAATTCTGGGTGTTGGTGTTCCGCGTGCAAAAGATGTTGGTCCACTTTTGTTGGTTTGGTTTGCTGCGCTTCTAGTTTTAATCTTGGAACGAGATCTAGGTACTTCACTACTTTTATTTGGACTCTTTATCGTCATGCTTTATGTGGCGACGGGGCGACGTTCATGGGTACTAATCGGTGGCGCGCTATTAACTGTTGGTGGCGCGCTTGCCTATCAAGCGTTTGGGCACGTCCGAGTTCGTTTTGAAGTTTGGTTAGATCCATTTGCTGATCCAAATGGCTCAGGTTTTCAAATTGTGCAATCCCTTTATGGCTTTGCTAACGGAGGAATTTTTGGAACTGGCTGGGGCCAGGGTTACCCACAACTAGTTCCCTTTGCAAAGACTGACTTCATAACTTCTGCCCTTGGCGAAGAACTTGGCCTGATGGGGATAATTGCCATCTTGTTGTTGTTTGCAATTGTTGTCGAGCGTGGTGCGCGTGCAGCCGTCGCAACTCGTGATCCATTTGGCAATCTATTGGCAATAGGTCTGACAACTGTGATTGGACTACAGACTTTTATCGTTATTGGTGGTGTAACTCGACTAGTTCCATTAACCGGATTGACTACGCCATTCTTGTCTTATGGCGGATCATCATTGGTTGCAAACTACATAATCATTGCGCTCTTAATTCGCATTTCAAATGCTGCCCGCGCACCTGAGGTTACTGATGCTGAGTTAGTGCTGCGTCAAGATGGTGACCAAAATGATTAGACAGATCAATCGAGTTACTGCAGCAATCATTGTCTTGTTACTGGCTTTGATAATCAACCTTTCATACATTCAGGTCTTCCAAGCTGGCGAGTTAAGAGGTCAGGCTGGAAATCAACGTGTGACGTTGACTGAATATTCTCGCGAACGCGGACCAATTTTGTTAGGGTCCGAGGCGATTGCAGAGTCAACACCAACTTCAGATGCATTGAAGTATCTGCGGGAATACCCTGACGGTTCAACGTATGCCTCGATCACCGGTTTTTACTCTGTGGTTTACGGCGCTACCGCAATCGAATCCGAAGCAAACAATATTCTGGCTGGAAATGACAGTCGCTTCTTCGTCGATCGACTTCAACAACTCTTTGCTAACCGCGAACCACAGGGTGGAGCGATTCGTTTAACTATTGATCCAGATGCCCAAGTTGCTGCAATGAAGTCGCTCAATGGCAGAACGGGCGCAGTTGTTGCAATTGATCCGACAACCGGTGCAATTTTGGCCTTGGCTAGTTCGCCATCATTTGATCCAAATTTGTTATCAAGTCACGATGCTGGCGATATTCAAGCTAGCTACGACGAATTGAATTCTGATCCTGATCAGCCGTTACTGAACCGATCAATTGCTATGACTCTTCCACCTGGATCTACCTTCAAATTAGTGACTGCTGCGGCTGCGCTCGAGTCTGGAAACTATGTTGCTGAGTCGGAGCTGCCTGGTCCAACTGAAATCAATCTGCCGGGTACTGATGTGCTACTTGGGAACTGGAATGGCAAAGCTTGTGGGACTGACGATGTCACAACTTTGCAAGCAGCATTGGAAATTTCGTGCAACACAGCATTTGCTTGGCTTGGGATGGAATTAGGCGCAGATGCCATTAGCGAACAGGCCCAGAAGTTTGGCTTTGAATCTGAATTTGAAGTTCCAATGACGGCTGCCATCAGCAGATTTCCAGCAGATCCAAATAAGCCACAGACTGCAATGAGCGCGATTGGTCAATTTGATGTGCGCGCAACTGCGCTTCAGATGGCAATGGTTGCCGCAGGCATTGCAAATGATGGCGTTGTAATGAATCCATATTTGATTAGCCAGGTGCTTGGACCTGATTTAACCGTTTTACAGAGCACCAATCCATCGGCATTTGGTCGAGCAATGTCAATAGAAAATTCCAAGATTCTGCGAGACATGATGGTCGGGGTTGTAACTAAGGGCACCGCATCCAAAGCTGCAATTTCAGGAATTGCCGTCGGTGGTAAGACTGGCACGGCAGAGAATGCCCCAGGTGAACCAGCGCATGCTTGGTTTGTTGGGTTAGCCCCGAGCGATCAGTCCAAGATTGCAGTAGCAGTTGTCTTGCAAAATGGCGGCGGTGCTACTGAAGTTAGTGGCAACTCATTGGCTGCACCGATTGCAGCCGCCGTGATGCGCGCAGTTCTAAAGCAATAGGCAAGAATAGAAGAGTTAGTACTGGGCTAGAAATGGCACCGGGCTAGACAGGCATAGGAGAACTTAAGTGAGCACCTTCACACAGCTCGGTGACAGATACGATGTCGGACAAGTAATTGGTCGCGGCGGTATGGCCGAGGTTTATGAGGGCACTGATCGCCGGTTAAATCGTCGAGTTGCAATCAAAGTTCTGCGCCCTGATTTAGCGCGGGATCCGATGTTCCAAGAGCGTTTCCGCAGGGAAGCACGATCGGCTGCAGGCCTTAACCACCCAAACATTGTTGCCATCTATGACACCGGTGAGGACTTCATTGGCGATGGCGCCAGTCAAGTCAGTGTTCCTTACATTGTTATGGAGTTTGTTGATGGTGTGACTCTGCGTCACATGCTAAATAGCGGACCAAGAATTTTGCCTGAGCGAGCACTTGAAATTATCGCCGGTGTTCTCGCTGCACTTGATTACGCACATCGTCATGGCATTGTGCATCGTGATATCAAGCCTGCCAACATAATGATTAGCACTAATGGCGATGCAAAAGTGATGGACTTTGGAATTGCCCGTGCCATGAGCGACGCCGCGACATCAGTAACTGCCACTAGTGCCGTAATGGGAACTGCTCAGTATTTATCTCCAGAACAGGCTCGTGGGGAGTTAGTAGATGCCCGCAGCGACATCTACTCAAGTGGTTGTGTTCTTTATGAATTACTAACAGGCGTAACACCATTTAATGGTGACTCTCCAGTAGCAATTGCATATCAACATGTGAACGAACCACCAAAACCACCGTCAGCTTTGGACAACTCGATTCCAAGTAGTTTGGATTCAATTACTTTAGGTGCTCTAGCGAAGTCTCCATCCAACAGGTATCAAACCGCAGCTGAAATGCGCAACGATGTTGAGCGTTCCATCGCCGGCATGCCAATCATGTCTCGGCCAAGTCATGCAACAGAAGTCATTGCGAATGATGATGCAACTGCTGCAATTCCTATCATTGATGGCTTGACGGGGACTATAGCTGTTGCGCCTACCAAGGTCACCAACAAACGTACTCGTTGGTTCTTTGCTGGTTTCGCTACCGTAATTGCCGCTGCGCTCATATTTTTGCTTGGCGATAATCTTTCCGGGTCTGTTTCAGAAACTGTTGCAGTTCCTAATGTGAAATCACTTACTGTAGAAGAAGCAACGCTGGCCCTAACCGAAGCAGGTCTTCTGGTTGGTACGCAAACACCTCAGGCTGATGACAATGCGCCAAAGGGAACCATCATCGGACAAGATCCAGCTGCTGGTGAGCTAATTGAATTGGGTCAAGCAGTTAACTTGATTGTTTCGGCTGGCAAGGACCAGACAGGTGTTCCGGATTTAGTTGGTCTTACATCTAGCGAAGATGCGAGACTGGCGCTTACCGAGGCTCGTCTAGTACTTGGAAAAGTCACTCCAGAAGACAGTGATAAACCTGAAGGCACGGTAATCGAACAAGATCCACCTGCTAATACTTCAGTAGACATAGGTACTTTGGTCAGCATCACCGTTTCAAGTGGCAAAGTACCCGTTCCCAACGTTGTTGGAGCCACCCAAACGGATGCAAAAAATACCTTACTCAATGCTGGTTTTCTCGTAGAGGTAGTTTTTGAAGACAATGGCGCCGTTGCGGAAAATACCGTTATTGCACAAAATCCAATCGCCGATACGGTGGCGCTCAAGGGAACGACTGTAGTAATAAAGGTTTCTAGATTACCTATCGTGATCGCACCAACTCCGACGCCAACGCCAACGCCGACGCCAACGCCAACGCCGACGCCGACGCCAACGCCAACTGCTACTACTCCTTGATTCACTGAGGATTACTGCTTTGACTCGCATTCTGGTTATCGATAACTACGACAGTTTTGTTTACAACATTGTTCAGTACCTAGCTCAGCTTGGTGCCAAAGTTGATGTGAAACGTAATGACGAAGTTACCGTCGAGCAAGCTCGAGAATATGACGGAGT
>JBDLQS010000011.1:0-3447 GCA_039800445.1 Actinomycetota bacterium | reverse complement strand
AAACTCATAGCGATCAAAGAAACTAGGCGAATACATGAGCTTGCATGGCGGCAATCCTTGGGCAGCGTATCAAGGGTTCACGAAAGATAAGTCGGTAAAGAAGACCACTTTGGCTGATGGGACAGTTAAGCGAGTCCTAACCTACGCAACGGAATTCCGCGGTTACATCGCTGCTTATCTCTCACTCCTTGTTATTGATTCTTTGTTAGTTGTTGCTCAACCACTGCTTTTCAAAGAAATAGTCGATGTGGCCATCCCAAATAAGGACACTCGGTTAGTTGCAATCTTGGCCGCAGGTATCGCAGTTACTGCAATTCTCGGCGCGGCTCTTGGCTTATTGAGTAGAAAAATGCAATCAACTATTGGTGAAGGTCTGATTTTCAACATGCGAACCCAAGTGTTTGATCATGTCCAGCGTCAATCCATCGCCTTTTTCACTCGAGCACAAACTGGCGCCTTGATCTCGCGACTCAATAGCGATGTGATGGGTGCCCAACGAGCATTTACGTCAACATTAGGTGGCGTCGTTGGTAACGTCATCAGTTTGGTTATTGTTGCGGCAACCATGTTTGTGCTGTCGTGGCAGATCACAGTTGCCTCGCTCTTACTGCTTCCGTTATTCATGATTCCGGCGCGCTGGATGGGCACCCGCCTTCAGCATCTGACCAGACAACAAGCGGACTTCAATTCCGCCATGAGCACGCAAATGGCTGAGCGCTTTAACGTCTCTGGGGCCCTACTTATGAAGATTTTCGGCACACCTAAACGAGAATCTCAAATGTTCTCTGAAAAGGCTGATTCGGTTCGCAGTATGGGTATCCGAATTGCGATGTCTAACAGCGTGTTCTTCACTGCCATCGTTTTGGTGGGTTCGCTAGCAACTGCACTGGTATTCGGCATGGGTGGTATTTCAGTTATTAATGGAACCTTGACGCTAGGGACCTTATTGGCGCTTTCCGCTTTACTTGGCCGACTTTATGGTCCGATTACCGCATTGGCCAATGTTCGGGTGGACATCATGACGTCACTCGTTTCATTTGAACGAGTCTTTGAAGTGCTCGACTTGGAGCCTTTGGTCAAGGACAAGTCAGATGCAAAGCAACTTGAGCGCGGTGGAGTCAGCGTTGAATTCTCAAACGTGGACTTCAGATATCCGTCAGCAGCAGAGGTATCACTGGCAAGTTTAGAGTCAGTAGCGCAGCCGGATTCAAGAGTGACTGAAGAGCTGACACTAAAGGGCATATCGTTCCAAGCCAAGCCAGGCGAATTAATTGCCTTAGTCGGTCCTTCGGGCGCAGGAAAAAGCACAATAAGTGCTCTGGTGCCGAGACTTTACGATGCAACTTCGGGTTCAGTAAAACTTGGTGGCGTTGATGTTCGGGACGTAACGCAGGAATCGCTGCATCAAGCAGTCGGTGTTGTTATGCAGGATGCACACATGTATCACGACACGATTCGAGCGAACTTGCTCTATGCCAACACTGATGCAAGTGAAGCCCATATCTGGAGTGCTTGTGAAAGTGCCCAAATCGCAGAAATGATTCGAAGCCTGCCGGAAGGCCTGGACACTGTGGTGGGGGATCGCGGGCACCGGTTATCAGGTGGCGAGAAGCAACGACTAGCAATTGCTCGACTACTGCTTAAAGCGCCAGATGTTGTAGTGCTTGATGAAGCTACTGCGCACTTAGATTCAGAAAATGAGTCAGCGGTTCAAGTTGCGTTGGCAATTGCTCTGAAGGGAAGAACTTCAATAGTCGTGGCTCATCGGCTTTCAACTATTCGACAAGCCAGCCAGATTCTTGTGATTGATGATGGTCAGATTGTTCAGCGCGGAACACATGACGAACTACTCGCTAGCGGTGGCGTTTATGCTGATTTATATCATCGCCAATTCGCTGAGGGAAAGAATTAACTAACCAGGGCCTTGCGTTGCTCTTTAACTTCATTTCGAACCAATATGATCCAGCCAATCACTGTCATGATCTCAAAGAAGATCCATTGAATCGCGTAGGATCGGTGCGCACCTTCTGTAACTTCAGGAGCGGGCAGGGTTCTGATTTCCGATGACATTGAATCGGGCCGACTAGCCGTCATTTCCAAGTAGGCGTTGCTCAAGGTATCTGGGCCTTCGATGATCTCAGTTGGCACAATACGATCCACCTGACCGGCAGGAAGATCGGTTGGCGCGGGTTTAGTGCGCTCTGGTATCACCCGTAGCCGCCCAAGTACCTCAACTGCTCCGGTCGGAACGCTAGCAACTACTGGACTATCAACAGCTGAGTTTGCTGCAGCAGTCCAACCACGATTGACCATCACGATGGTTCCGTCAGTAAGTTGGAGCGGAGTTACCACCCACAAACCAAGATCGGATTCAAGACTCTTTTTGCGAACCAAAACCTGACTTTCTTGCAACCAAACTCCAGTCATGCCAACTGTGCGCCACTGAGCATCTTCAGCAACTGACTTTGAATCATCGGTGATGATTATCAATTCTGATATTTGTACTGGCTCTTTGTTTATCTGCGCTTGGATCTCAGCGTTAACAACTTGTCGATCTTGCAACCTATTCCATTGCCAATTCGAGAGAGCTTGAAAAGCTGGAAGCATGAAGATGCAGACAAGTGTGATTGCGATCCATCTTGGGGTTAAGAGAAATCTAAATGCACTCACGAAATCAATTGTGCCTGATCACGAAGCGAACTAGCGCCCAGCTTCAATCGCATCGTTGGTCGGGGCTATGAAGTCTCCAGAGCCGGACCAGCCACCACGCTCGCGACCAGCGTTTGCGATTACGACAGCAAAGTAAGGAAGAACTACAGCGCCAACTATTAAGACCCAGCGAAGTACACCTTCAGCCATGATTCCACCAACAAAACAGGCAGTGCGAAGGCCCATGCTGATCAAGTATCGGCGTTGTCGACCAGATTGATCCTCAGTCAGGCCCGTTTCTACCTGAGAGATACTAAATACCTCTGGCTCTTGTTTCATGGCCACCTACTGATGCTCGACTGACCCTTCTAGGCTACGGTGTTACTACCCGTTTGGCATTTCCACAGGAGCTTAAAATGACTACACGAACCTACGCTTTGACCGAAATCGTTGGTACTTCACCAGTAAGTATCGATGAGGCAATCCGAAATGGTTTAAAGCGCGCCTCCCAGTCAACCCGCCACATTGACTGGTTTGAAGTAACGGAAATTCGCGGAAATCTGCGTGATGGAGATCTCACATTTATCCAGGTTGGAATGAAGCTCGGTTACCGTCTGGAAGATGCTTAAACCGCGTCTGATTTGGTAGATAGGTTAAACCCTTCAATCGTTAAGGGCGCTACTTGAGCTCGCGAGAACCAGTCAGCCCATTCTCTTGGTAGACACGGAACTGTTTCACCCGCATCAATTACTCGCGAAAGCATGTCAATTGGTGATTCGTTAAACCTAAAGTTATTTG
>JBDLQS010000010.1:0-2987 GCA_039800445.1 Actinomycetota bacterium | reverse complement strand
GGCAGCTTTTCCTAAACTACAAGATGATGATCTGTATCGTTGGATTTCAATGTCCAAGCCAAAGAGCGTGGAATCGCTTCAAGCAAATTGGTTGCGAAATGAATCAAGAACCTCGCCAGATCACAAAGAAATTTGGCTGGCTTGGTTTGTATCCAGCAAGTTTGATAACTCACCAATAGGGTCTATTGATGTCTCCATTGATGAAGACGGGGTGGTAGATAATTTTGGATACTACTTTTTTGTAAATGAATGGGGCAAAGGTTATGGAACTGAAGCAACATCAGCGGTAATCCAACATTTACAAAAGCATCAAGTTAAAAAGTTCATTGCGACTGTCACGGTTGGAAATACGGCATCTGTAGCCGTATTAAAAAAACTAGGCTTTGAATTTGTCAGAACGATTCCAAACAACGACACTTTAAATGGGGTTCTGGTAGACGATGACGAATATGTGCTGCTAACTTCAAGGTGCTAGGTTCCATACAGCAATTGCCAGCATCAATAACGAGAAACTGCGGCCAATGATCCTCAACCAGCGATTACCTGCACGCTCAGTGGCTCGCCAAGGCAGCTTTCGACTTTGCCAGACCATGGTGAGCACCAGTAGGCCAATGATTGCAAAAAAGGTGAGACGACCCTGAGTGCCGATCCACTCCCAGGCTACAAAGTGGTACGCAAAAATGGAGACAACCAGCATTTCCAGCAAGTTCCAAAACAATTCCGACTTACTGCGCAAGATGGCCGACTGATGCCAGCGCAATAATCTGCCGCGCATTCCTGTAGCAGGCAGTTGGCCCAGGCTAGCGCCCGGCATTACCAAAGGATGCAATAGGAGAGACACACAAAAGACGATGGATATAACGATGGCGGTCAAATTTACAATGCGCGGATCGTCTTTAATGGGGAATTTATGATTCAGAAGATGTAGGCCAATATCGTCCACCCCCTGCGAAACGTTAGACAACACCACAACACCTTTTCCAGATTTGAGGTTGAATCCTGCAAAGGTTCTAAAGCCACCAGTTCCGCCGTTGTGCCAGTGTATTTCTTCGCCATGTCGCTGTTCGATGAACCATCCAAGGGCCACTGACTGCGTATCGTCAATACGCACCTGCGCTGGGTGGGTTGCACTTACGCCTGCCAGGGTACCTTGCATGTGGGCTTGCAGGAAACGCGCCATATCCCGCGTGCTGGATCGCAGCGCGCCCGCCCCTGGCATCGAGGGAAGGTCCCAAAGCGGAACAGGTAACAGCGATACGTTGTGTCCTTGAGCCATAAATGGTGCGCGGTCTGTTGAAAGACTGATACCCGTAGCGGTCATACCCAAAGGTGCAAGAATGCGAGCATTAACCAAATCGATGTAAGACATTTTTTCTGAGCTTGCAAGGACTTGCCCTAGCAAACCAACGCCAAGATTGGAGTACGCGACTGGCCGGTCTAATTGCACCTCTAGTGGAAGCTGGCGCACATAGGTCCACATGTCGGCTTCGCTGTAATTGGCATATGGATTGCGCAGGGAGCGCACCATGTCCCACAGAAAATTCGCATCTTGCGGAAGCCGTGGCAAGCCCGATGTATGCGTCGCCAATTGCCGAAGCGTGACAGCACCCACCCCTGGGTTGGCCCATGCGGGTTTCGTGCCCATAACTTCGGCGAGACGTGTGTCTAGGCCAAGAGCCCCTTGAGCTGCTATTTGCGCCAGCAATGTGGACGTAAACACCTTGGTGATCGATCCGATTTCAAACAGGGTATCTGCATCTATCTGTGGGCGCGCTGGATTTCCGGATTGGCCTTTAGACAAGAAACGCACAGAGCCATCCGGATCGACCAATACGACAGCAATGCCTCGTGCAGCGTTCTTGTCAATGCGTTTCTGCAAGATCGAGAGGACCTGATCGTCGGTCGGGGACATGACTTTTGGCAGCGTTTGCGCATGGCTCCAAGTTTGCACCACAATGCAGACCATCAATGTGAAAAGTGCGCCAAGCTTTATATTCATTTTTTCCTGTAGCTTCTAGGTAAAAAGATAGTCTATGTCCGTTGTGATCAAGTGGAGATCAGATGTCTTTTAACACTACACACATATCTTTAATCTTGTGACTATTCCCATTGCTTGCGCAAAGTAAGCAGTAACTGATTCCAAGCTTGTGGACCTGTAATGGGATTGCGTCCAACATGTACCCCTTTACCAGGGTTGACTCCGTTGGGAACATCGGTGCGAAGTCTTACTGTTCCAACTGGGTTGTCAAAGTCGTGATAACTATCTGGATAAACAAAGTAACTTGCGCCAACATTTTTTGCTAACTGAATGCAAGGTCCAGGCGGTGTCCAATCATCTAGTTCTGCCAACATCATCACCAAAGGGATTTGAGGACGAAAATTATCTTTTAGTGCATCGGAGCAGCCCGGATAGAAGGTTATAGCTGTGCTGGGCTGAATTTTTCGGGATGTTACTTTTTTCCGATTGGCATCAATACTTCTTAACGCGGTACTTCCACCATGTGACCATCCCAGTAATGCGATTTTTGATGTGTCTGCCCATGGTTGTGTTTCTAGCCAAAGTAGAGCTCCATCTACGTCATCTGACCGATGGGATTGTTTAATCTTTCTAGCACTAAATTTTTGTGAGCATAAACTTGACTCTCCGCGAGATGAGAAACTGTCAGGAAACAAAATTGAGTAACCATTGGCAGTCATGAGTTGAGCCATGCCAGCATGTCTGGAATTTAATTTCCCTTTATTGATCCCAGTCGTTGCATAAAGACCACCGCAACCATGGAGTGCAACGATCACTGGGCGGGGTTGTGTGCTTGGCAACGCAATTGGATGCAATAGCAATGACTTTATTTGTGTGCCGTCAGTGCTCGCAATGACATGCTGTTCAACTTCTTGCCCCAAGCAGATCCACGGAAAGTAAAAGATACAAACAAGCCATTTTTTTATAAAGTAAGTCATAGCTAGGCTGAAGTGGGAATCGATTTTCAATA
>JBDLQS010000009.1:0-2854 GCA_039800445.1 Actinomycetota bacterium | reverse complement strand
GACATGGGTTCTTTATTGCCAGGTCATGGTGGCGTAATGGATCGACTTGATTCGTTAGTCATTAATGCCTTCATGGCGTGGCTACTATTTGGATTTTTTCTCTAACTAGCAATGTGCCCGTAGGCTGAAGGCATGCCTGCACCCGGTGAATTGATTATGGTCGAACCAAAGCGACCAAAACCACCTAAACATTGGTCCGATTGGACTGTTGAAGAGCGTAAGGCTCAAGTCGTAGAACTTGGATTACCAGGGTTTCGGGCAGATCAGTTTTCTCGTCAGTGGTACCAGCGACTTAACAATGACACGGCTTCCTGGACTGATGTGCCAGCAGATATGCGCGAGGCTGTAAAGGATTTACTGTTTCCGGATTTAATGACAAGCATTCGGGAACTTAAATGCGATAACGGAACCACAGTTAAGCAAGTTTGGAAACTCTTCGATGGTGTTCTTGTCGAGAGTGTTCTAATGCGCTATACCGATCGAACCACGATGTGCATTTCCTCCCAAGCTGGTTGTGGCATGAACTGCCCGTTCTGTGCGACGGGCCAGAGTGGCCTTACCCGAAACTTATCCACTGCTGAAATTGTGGAACAGGTTTTGGCAGGCGCACGTTCACTCGCTAAAGGTGAAATTGAAGGCGGCATTGGCCGCGTTAACAACTTGGTGTTTATGGGCATGGGTGAACCAATGGCCAATTACAACAGCGTGATCGGTGCGATTCGTCGACTAACTGAACCAGCACCAGCAGGTTTTGGAATGTCAGCTCGCGGTATCACGGTTTCAACTGTTGGGTTAGTTCCACGTATGCGCCAGTTGGCTGAAGAAGGCATCCCGGTAACACTTGCGGTTTCGTTACACGCTCCAGATGATGAACTGCGCGATACCTTGGTTCCGATCAACACTCGATTCAAAGTGCAAGAAGTATTGGATGCTGCCTGGTACTACGCAGATAAAACTGGCCGTCGAATTTCCATTGAGTACGCAATGATCAAAGACATTAATGATCAAGCTTGGCGCGCAGACTTACTGGGTGAAAAACTTGCCGGCAATCTGGTGCACGTAAATCTAATCCCGCTCAACCCAACCCCTGGCTCTAAGTGGACCGCATCACGTCCGGAGGACGAAGCCGAGTTCGTCCGTCGCTTAAAGAGTCATGGTGTCCCAGTTACCGTGCGTGATACGCGCGGTCGTGACATTGATGGCGCTTGTGGTCAGCTTGCCGCTGCCACAAAGGACTAATACTTTCTGGCACCTTCTGGCTCGCACACAACGCGTTAGTGGTAGACACTTCCTATGAGCAGTTACCAGCAGGCCTATGACCAAAGCTTGAGTGACCCAGCAGGATTCTGGGGCGAAGCTGCCAAGTTAGTGAAATGGGATAAAGCTCCAAAAGTTGTTTTGGATGACAGTAACGTTCCGCTGTATCGCTGGTTCTCTGATGGCATGTTGAACACTTGCTATAACGCACTGGATCGCCACGTTATAGATGGTCGCGCAGATCAACCTGCGGTAATTCATGAAAGTGCTATCACCGGTAAGTCAGTTATTTTGACTTACGCCCAAATGCTTGAAAAAACAGCGCGGTTTGCTGGCGCCTTGCGCATGGCGGGTGTTGAAAAAGGGGATCGCGTAGTTATTTATATGCCGATGGTGCCTGAAGCCTTAATTGCCATGCTGGCTTGTGCCAGATTGGGCGCAGTTCACTCGGTTGTATTCGGGGGCTTTGCTCCAGCCGAGCTAGCAGCACGCATCGATGATGCGAAACCAAAAGTGATCGTGTCCGCTTCGTGTGGCCTAGAGCCAACTCGAGTTGTGGAATACAAACCAATGCTTGACGAATCGATTGCCTTGGCAACTCATAAGCCAAGTCGATGCATCATTTTGCAGCGCGAGCAACACCCAGTTGAACTTGGGCCACTAGACATGGACTGGAAAGATGCCATGGCTATGGCAGAACCTGCTGAATGTGTTTCTGTCGCAGCCACTGATCCGCTCTACATTTTGTATACCTCGGGCACAACTGGAAAACCTAAAGGTATTGTGCGCGACAATGGTGGCCACGCAGTTGCACTTACCTGGTCGATGAAAAATGTCTACAACATCGAAGCTGGTGACATGTGGTGGTCTGCATCAGATGTTGGCTGGGTGGTTGGACATTCCTACATTGTTTACGCACCGCTGTTTGCTGGAGCAACAACGATTGTCTTTGAAGGAAAGCCGGTTGGTACACCAGATGCTGGAACTTTCTGGCGAGTGATTGAAAAGTACGGTGTCAAGGGATTGTTTACCGCGCCTACCGCGATTCGAGCGATTCGCAAAGAAGATTACAACGCAGAGTTTATTAAGAAAACAGATCTTTCAAAGTTTGAAAACCTATTTCTTGCCGGTGAACGCTTAGATCCTGATACCTATCATTGGGCAACGGAAAATCTTGGTGTACCAGTCATTGATAACTGGTGGCAAACTGAAACTGGCTGGCCAATTGCTTCTAACTTGCGCGGCCTCGAACCAATGCCAATTAAGCCAGGATCGCCAACGGTAGCGATTCCTGGCTATGAAATAAAAGTGCTTGATGAATCGGGCAAGGAATTACCGGCTGGAACTGAAGGCAACATCGCGATCACTTTGCCATTACCGCCTGGAACTTTGCCAACGCTTTGGGGAGATGACCAACGTTACATCGATTCCTATCTAACCGTTTTTCCAGGTATGTATGCCAGCGGTGATGGTGGCTACATTGACGAAGACGGATACGTCTACATCATGGGTCGCACTGATGATGTGATCAACGTTGCTGGACATCGATTAAGCACAGGATCACTTGAAGCTGTTGTGGCAACCCATGAATTAGTTG
>JBDLQS010000008.1:0-10477 GCA_039800445.1 Actinomycetota bacterium | reverse complement strand
GCCCAAGCAAGAACCTTGTAACTTTAGTAACACCTGTCACTTCTATACACAGTGTGGATAACTATGGGGATATCTTTCTTGATTTTTCTAGGTTTTTAGTAATTGTGGATTAATCCGGCTATAAAACAAGGTTTTTAGCTTTATCCTGTGGATAGCTGTGGATAAGTTTAGATTTTGGTTGTAGGTGTTGAAATACTATAAAGTTATCCACAGGATAGTTTTGGTAGTTATTAGGTTTTAGTGGGTTATTTAGGTTATCCACAGAATCCACAGTGCCTACTACTACTACGAAAGATATATTTCAAACCTAGGGTTTGACCAACTCTGTTGTTAACTAGGTTGCCAGCCTAAATATTGAAATAAACAATGAAATAACTGTGGCTGAATTAGTCAGCCAGACGTGGCACGATAAAGACTCAATAGATCGAGACGCCAGAGGGTGAGTTGTAAGTGAAGTTCCAAGTAGACCGTGATGTTATGGCCGATGCAGTTTTGTGGGCGTCCCGCACCCTTCCGACAAAATCAACACAGCCACTTTTGACCGGAATGCACCTTGTTGCTGAAAAATCTGGGTTAGTTCTCTCCGGTAGCGACGCAGACGTGAGCGCCCGCGCTAATTTAACAGCTGACGTAATTGAAACCGGAACTGTCTTAATTCCTGGTCGATTATTAGCGGACATTACTCGCTCACTTCCTTCCGCAGTTATTGACTTTTCAATTGAAGGAAACCGCGCAAAAATTTCTTGTGGTCGCTCATCTTTCACAATCCCCACCATGCCTGTAGCCGAGTACCCGCCTCTTCCAACTATGCCAAACGTCAGCGGCACTGTAACCGGAACTGATTTTGCTGCTGCAATTTCTCAAGTTGCAATAGCTGCTTCACGTGACGAAACCTTGCCAGCATTTACTGGAGTAAAAATCGATGTTGAGGGAGCAGTAATCACTCTTGCCGCAACCGACAGATATCGGCTAGCGGTTCGTGAATTAAATTGGTCTCCAGTTTCTACTTCACTAAACACTCACGCATTAGTACCCGCAAAGTTTTTATCTGAATCTTCAAAATCACTTTCACACAGTGAAGCAATTTCTCTTGCGTTTGCCTCAGGTAACGAAGGCTTAATTGGCATCGAAGGATCAGGCCGACAAACAACCAGCCGATTACTTGCTGCAGATTTTCCAAAATACAAAACGCTATTACCAACTGAATCAACAACTGTGGCACAAATTAGCACCAGCGCTTTAGTTGAATCTGTAAAACGCGTGTCGTTGGTGCTGGAGCGAGAAGCTCCAATTCGCGTTCATTTCGCGAACGGCGAAGCCGTAATTACTGGCGGTGGCGGCAGCGGAGAACTCGCCGAAGCAAAAGAATTTATTGAGTGCACGCTAACCGGCGAAGAACTAACAATTGCGTTCAACCACCAATTCTTATTGGACGGGTTAAGCGCCATCGATTCATCGGTTGCGGTTGTCTCAATGACAACTCCAATTAGACCGGCCGTCATTTCTGGCGCGACTGACTTTGGTGCGCAACCAGACGATAGCTTTAAATATTTATTGATGCCAATTCGGCAACAATAATTAGTGCAGATGTTTATCGGCAACAATAATTAATGCAAATTTCCAAACTTTCACTGCGCGATTTTCGTAACCACGAAAACCTAGACCTATCTTTTGCAGCTGGGGCAACGACTATCGTGGGCCGAAACGGCCGAGGCAAAACAAATATTGTTGAAGCGGTCCATTACTTGGCAACCCTTGGTAGCCACCGGGTTTCCCAGGACGCCCCTCTAATTAGAAATGGGCAAACTTCAGCGACCGTTTTGGCTCAAGTTGAAAAACACAACCGCCAAGCGAAAGTAGAGCTAACTATAAATTCTCAAGGCACCAACAAAGTCTCGCTAAACGGAAACTCACTTCCAAAAACGCGTGACATTTTAGGTTTGGTCACAACAGTGATTTTTTCGCCAGAAGACCTAGAGCTATGTAAGGGCGAACCTTCGTCTCGGCGGAGATTTATCGATGAACTTGGGACATTGATCACGCCAAAACTTTCAACAACCCGCAGTGATTTTGAGCGAACTTTAAAACAACGAAACACGCTTTTGAAGTCATTAAGCCGGCGCAACCCTTCTACTCAAGCGCGGGCAACTTTAGACGCTTGGGATGAGCAACTAATTCAAGCCGGCGCCGAACTGATTGCTACCCGAATAGAAAACATAAAGCGTATCGAGCCTCACTTAACCGAGTTCGGCACCGCAATTAGCGGAGACACCGAACCTTTGTTTTTAAGTTATTCAAACTCTTGGTTACCTATTGAAGTAAGTGACAAAACGGAAATCGCAAAACTATTCAAAACTGAATTGGAAAATCGAAGCAAGGATGAAGTAGATCGCGGTGCAACGTTAGTTGGACCACATAGAGACGATCTAAACATTCAATTAAGCAACATGCCGGCAAAGGGATATGCCTCACATGGACAATCTTGGTCAATTGCAATCGCACTACGACTAGCTGCGTTCAAAATATTGCGCGAGCATGACGACGACCCAATACTTATTTTGGATGACGTCTTTGCCGAGCTAGATGAAAAGCGACGCAATCGACTTGTTGCCATAATTTCAGATGTCGAACAAACTTTAATTACTGCTGCAGTAGTAGAAGATATCCCAAAGGGATTGCCGAGCAACCAACTTCTGTTAGAGGATAACTAGCACTGTGTTAGATAAACCTCAACAAGAATTTCTGCGGTCCTTATTAAGTCGAGCCAGGGTCCGCACTTCAACTGTGCCTAATCGTAAAGCCCGCAATACTAATTTTTACGACGAGCAAAGAAGTGGCGCAGGCCCAGACGAGCGGGACCCAGCAACACTGTCTGGGTTAATTGATCGATTAATAATTAGCAAAGGCTGGGACTTACAGGTTGCAACCGGACGACTGCATGGGCAATGGGGATTAATTGTTGGCCACGATGTTGCGAACCACGTAAATATCGAGTCGTTCAACTTGGATCCAAGTGGGCAATCAGGCACGTTAGTTTTACGGGCAGAATCCAGCGCTTGGGCTACCCAAATTCGCTTACTTCTACCAACAATCTCCCAGCGCCTAGGTGAGGAAATTGGGCAAGGTCGAATCAGCGAAATTAAGGTCTTAGGACCGACTGCTCCATCTTGGAAACACGGCCAAAGAAGTGTCCCAGGACGGGGTCCTAGGGATACCTACGGGTGATACCCCGACTCCCTAAAAATTCAATAAACAGATAGGATTAGGGGTACTAGCGCGCCTGAAAAACTCCCTATTTAGGGTCTGACATTCAGGAGCCAACAACGCACGACGGAAAGGCCCAAAAGTGACGTATGACGGCAGTGCCATTCAGGTCTTAGAAGGCCTTGATGCAGTTAGAAAACGCCCAGGTATGTACATCGGTTCAACCGGTGAAAGAGGTCTGCACCACTTGGTCTACGAAGTCGTAGACAACTCAGTTGATGAAGCTTTGGCAGGGCATTGCACCCATATTGACGTAACAATTTTGGCAGATGGCGGCGTTCGAGTTGTAGATAACGGTCGCGGTATCCCAGTTGACATCGTTGCATCTGAGGGAAAGCCAGCTGTTGAAGTTGTGCTTACCGTTTTGCACGCCGGCGGAAAATTTGGCGGCGGCGGATATGCAGTGTCCGGTGGTTTACATGGTGTCGGTGTCTCAGTTGTTAACGCGCTTTCCAGAAACGTCGATGTTGAAGTACGACGCGAAGGATTTATTCACACCCAGTCATACAAGTACGGCGTCCCAGTTGCCCCTTTGAAAAAGGGAAGCAAAACCGATCTAACCGGAACCACAGTTACGTTTTGGGCAGATGGCGATATTTTCGAAACGACCGTTTATGACTTCGAAACCCTTTCCCGTCGTTTCCAAGAAATGGCATTTCTAAATCGTGGCTTAACACTTTCGCTTACTGATGAGCGAGCTTCTACTGGTCTAGTTATTGACGAAGAAACTGGCGAGCCTAAAGTTGATGGCCCGCGCAGCGTTACTTACATGTACGAAGGTGGCATCAGAGACTTCGTTCAACATCTAAATTTGCGCAAGTCCCCGATACACAATGACATAGTCGAATTTTTCTCAGAAGACACCAAGCGCGGACTTAGCCTTGAAGTGGCAATGCAATGGAATAGCAGCTATACCGAATCGGTTTATTCCTTCGCAAACACAATTAACACAATTGAAGGTGGAACTCACGAAGAAGGTTTCCGTACTGCGTTAACTTCGCTAGTTAACAAGTTTGCGCGCGAGTGGAGCATCCTTAAGGAAAAAGATACAAATCTTTCCGGCGAAGATGTTCGTGAGGGATTGACAGCAATCATTTCAATCAAACTTCATGAGCCACAGTTTGAAGGTCAAACCAAAACCAAACTTGGAAATACTGAAGCCAAAGCGTTTGTGCAGAAAGCTGTAAACGAAGAACTTGCAGCATGGTTCGAAAAGAATCCGGCACAAGGTAAAGACATTGCGCGTAAATCGCTACAAGCCGCGACTGCTCGACTAGCTGCGCGCAAAGCCCGTGACTTAGCTCGTAACCGCAAAGGCTTACTGGGAAGCAGTAGCTTGCCAGGAAAGTTGAAGGACTGCTCAAGCAACGAACCTTCAGAGTGTGAAGTGTTTATCGTTGAAGGTGACTCGGCCGGCGGCTCCGCTGGTCAAGGTCGCGATCCTCGCACCCAAGCAATTTTGCCAATCCGCGGAAAAATTCTTAACGTGGAAAAAACCAGAATTGATCGCGTACTTGCTAACACTGAAGTGCAAGCAATCATCTCCGCTTTCGGAACTGGTATTCAAGACGAATTCGATATCAACAAATTGCGCTACCATAAATTAGTTTTAATGGCAGATGCTGATGTGGACGGACAGCACATTCGCACTTTGCTTCTGACTTTCTTATTCCGTTACATGCGACCACTAGTTGATGGTGGATTTGTTTACGTGGCTCAACCACCGCTTTACAAAGTGAAGTGGTCACGCGAAGCGCCAGGCTATGCATACTCGGATAAGCAGCGCGACCAAATTGTTGAAGCTGGATTAGCAGCGGGTAAGAAACTTCGTACTGAAGATGTCCAGCGCTACAAAGGTCTTGGCGAAATGAATGCCGAAGAGCTTTGGGAAACCACAATGGATCCAGCAACTCGAGTTTTATTACAGGTTTCGGTAGATGACGCAGCGCAAGCTGATCAACTTTTCTCAACCCTGATGGGCGAAGACGTCGAAAGTCGACGCAACTTTATTCAACGCAATGCACATGACGTGCGGTTCTTGGACATCTAATGACTGAAATTAATGACGCAACCCACGATCAAATCGAAATCGTTGACCTTAATGTCGAAATGCAAAGGTCGTACCTCAACTACGCGATGAGCGTTATCGTCTCGCGCGCCTTGCCTGATGTGCGAGACGGCCTCAAGCCCGTTCATCGTCGTGTGATTTACGCAATGTATGACGGTGGGTACCGCCCAGACCGAGCGTTCAACAAGAGTGCGCGTGTAGTTGGCGAAGTTATGGGCCAATATCACCCACATGGTGACAGCGCGATCTATGACACTTTGGTTCGACTGACTCAATCTTGGTCACTTCGTTATCCGCTGGTGCAGGGCCAGGGTAACTTCGGCTCACCCGGAAATGACTCAGCTGCGGCGGCGCGCTACACCGAATGCCGCATGGCTTCACTTGCCATGGAAATGGTGCGCGATATCGACCAAGACACCGTTAATTTTGTTCCAAACTACGACGGCAAAAATCTGGAACCAACAGTTCTACCTAGTCGTTTCCCTAATCTTCTGGTTAACGGATCATCAGGTATTGCCGTTGGTATGGCGACAAACATTCCGCCGCATAACCTCACTGAAGTTGCTGCAGGTGTGCAGTGGGCACTAGAGCATCCAGATGCAACCCGCGAAGAATTACTCGAAGCATTGATGGAGAGAATTACCGGACCAGATTTTCCAACTGGTGGCCAAATTGTTGGACGTCGCGGAATTCAAGATGCGTATCGCACCGGTCGTGGATCGGTCACGATGCGAGCCGTCACTGAAATCACCGAAGACAAGCGCGGCCGCACAATCATTGCGATCACACAATTGCCTTACCAAGTTAATCCGGACAACCTGCTGGAACGAATTGCCGAGCTTGTAGAGCAAGGCAAAGTTGGCGGCATCGCTGACTTAGTTGACGAAAGTTCATCGCGAACCGGCATGCGCATTGTTGTAGTTCTCAAGCGCGATGCGGTGCCAAAGGTTGTACTTAATAACTTGTTTAAGTACACCCAACTGCAAGATAACTTCGGTGCGAACATGTTGGCACTTGTCGATGGCGTGCCACGTACCTTGACACTAGATGCATTTGTAACCAACTGGATCGAACATCAAGTTGAAGTTATTCAACGTCGCACTGCTTACCGCTTGCGAATTGCTGAAGAGCGCGTACATATTTTGATCGGCCTACTGAAGGCAATCGATCGCATCGATGAAGTTATTGCATTAATCCGAGCATCAGAGTCTGCATCTGTTGCGCAAGCTGGCCTGATGAAACTTCTTGACATCGATGAAATTCAAGCTCAAGCAATTCTTGACATGCAGCTTCGTAAACTTGCAGCCCTTGAGCGCAACGAATTGCAAACGCAACACGACAAACTAATGGCGGAAATTGCTGACTACAAAGACATTTTGTCGAACCTAGTTCGCCAACGCAGCATCGTTAGCGAAGAACTTGCTGAAATTGTTAACAAGTTTGGCGATGAGCGACGCACCACAATTGTGGCTGACGAAAACGACGTAACTCATGAAGATCTAATTGCCGTGGAACCAATCGTGGTAACGCTGTCTGCAGATGGTTACATCAAGCGCACTAAAGCCGCCCTTTACCGATCCCAAAAGCGTGGTGGCCGCGGAGTTAAGGGCGCAGCGTTAAAGCAAGATGACGTCATTACAAACTTCTTCGTGACCACAACGCATCACTGGATCTTGTTCTTCACAAACCGTGGTCGGGTGTTCCGAGTTAAGGCTTATGAACTAACTGATACCGGTCGAGATGCTCGCGGACAGCACGTTGCTAACTTGCTATCGCTTGCGCCAGAGGAACATGTAGTTGAAGTTCAAGACTTGCGCGATTACAGCCAGGCCAAGTACTTGGTACTTGCAACTCGAAATGGCGTTATCAAGAAGTCACGTTTGGCAGATTACGACTCATCACGCAGCACCGGCTTGGTTGCAATCACACTTCGTGACGAAGACGATGTAGTTTCTGCGCAGCTTGTAAACGATGAAGATGACTTGCTTTTGGTTTCCAAAATGGGTTACTCAGTTCGTTGCCATGCTGACGATGCCACTTTGCGTCCAATGGGACGAACTGCTGGTGGTGTTATCGGAATCAGATTCAAGACAGATGATGATTACTTGTTAAAGATGGAAGTTGCTACTCCAGACTCATTCGTAGTTACAGTCACTGAGGGCGGTTGGGCTAAACGCACCTCAATTGAAGAGTGGAATGCAAAGGGACGCGGCACCCAAGGTGTGCGTGCCATGCGTCTAGTTGAAAAGCGTGGCGGACTAGCTGGCGCACTAATTTGCGCAGCCGAGGACGAGATTTTTGCGATTGCAAGTAACGGTGTTGTCATCCGAACTCGCGTCGATGAAATCCGTGCAGCGGGACGCGACACCATGGGTGTTTCCTTCATGAAGGTGGGAGACGATGATCAAGTTGTTGCAGTAGCTCGCAGTACTGCAGCATCGATGGCCGCCTTGGAAAATGTTGAAGTCACTGAGGATATAGCGCCAGTCAATGCTGAAGTGGAGACCGAAGAAGTTGTCAACGATGGGGAAGAGGACTAAATGTCAGATATCGATATCGACCTAAACGATGATCAGCCGACTAAGCGGCACTTCTTCAAGAACCCACTTAAGGCTGATCCAGCCGAAGAGACCTTCACGCCGGTAGCGGCTCAGGCACCAGCGCGACAAGTGAAGCTGCACTTGACTCACATTGATCCTTGGTCAGCAGCTAAGCGAGCTTTCGTTCTGGGCGTGCTGATTGCTGGCGTTATTATCGTGGCCACAATTGTGCTTTGGATGACGCTTTCTGCTGCTGGCGTTTTTGATGCTGTTACTAATCTCTGGAGTGACGCATCAGGTAACACAGGAACTGGAATTAGCTTCTTGTCACTGGGGCGCCTACTTGGTTTGGCGATGGTAGTTTCAGCAATTGAAATTGTGCTTTTGAGCGTACTTTCCACACTTTTTGCAGTGCTCTACAACTTGAGTGTTGGCTTTACTGGCGGCGTCGAGTACACCTTCACAGACCGAGGCTAATCTGCCATTTTGGGCTAACGCCCGCTTTGGGGTAACCTCTTAACTCGTGCCTTGAATTGGGTACAAACTGCAAGAAATTCAAGAATCGCAAGAAATCAGGGCCCATAGCTCAGCTTGGTTAGAGCGCTTCGCTGATAACGAAGAGGTCGGTGGTTCAAGTCCACCTGGGCCCACGCAAGGCATTTTTAGTCATGAAAGGTAGGAAGCGTAATGAAGAAATTATTGTCACTGGCATTGCTAGCAGTTGCTGGTTACGTTATTTACCAGAAGGCAGAAAACAGCAAAGCCGAGCAAGAATTGTGGACACAGGCTACTTCAGAGTAGATTTTGTTTTACGGTTTTACCGCCGGGGAATTAGCTCAATTGGTAGAGCACTGCCTTTGCAAGGCAGGGGTTAGGGGTTCGAGTCCCCTATTCTCCACAATCAAGACACTTGAGGCGGAAGCGTGAAAACGCTTCCGCTTTAAACTTGCCAAAAATAGTTGGTAAATACTTTTTGCACACAGGGCCAAACTCCCAAAATCCCTGATAAATGGGGATATCCACAGGCAAAACTAGGCTGTCCACACAAGATATCCCCAGCTAAATACCCATTGTTTCGGCGGTTTTCCCCAATTTGTCCACTTAGTTATCCACAGGGGTCGTTGTTTATGTCAGTCCTGGCACATACAGTCAATAACACCTGGTTGTTACCAGTGGAAACAACACTTGGCTATCACCAGGTGCGAAAAGGTGGATTACATGAGCGTCGCGGAATTTCCCCGCAATTACGAAGAAGATGGCGCATTAGTTCCACCTCAAGACATCGTCGCCGAGCAATCAGTTCTGGGCGCAATGCTGCTCAGCAAAGATGCAATCGCAGATGTAATCGAAAGCTTGCGCGAAGTTGATTTTTACAAACCGGCGCACGCCACAATCTATGGCGCAATTCTTGATATCTACGGTCGCGGCGAACCAGCCGATGCAATCACAGTTGCAAACTACTTAAGCAAGTCAGGCGCACTGGGCAATGTTGGTGGCGCAGGCTACCTTCACACATTGGTTGCAAGCGTTCCAACTGCAGCTAATGGTTCTTACTATGCGCGCATCGTTACTGAGCGTGCAATTCTTCGACGTCTTGTTGATGCTGGAACAAAGATTGCGCAAATGGGTTACGCCGGTGATGCCGAAGTTGATCAATTAGTTGATCGGGCGCAAGCCGAAGTTTATGACGTTACCGGGCGCCGAACATCTGAAGACTACGCACCACTTTCCGAAATCATGCCGCAGACTTTGTCCGAGATCGAAGCTATTGAAGGACGAGGCGGACAGCTTGTTGGTGTGCCAACTGGATTCCAACAACTCGATGACATTACACACGGACTACACGCCGGCCAATTAATTATTGTTGCAGCTCGTCCTGCAATTGGTAAATCAACTTTAGGTTTGGACCTTGCCCGATCAGCAAGCATCAAACACAATTTAACGTCTGCAATTTTCTCACTTGAAATGAGTCGAAACGAAATTGTGATGCGTTTGCTTTCGGCCGAAGCACAAGTTGGTTTGAACCATATGCGTGCTGGAACTTTGAGTGACGCCGACTGGGGAAGACTTGCAAACAAAATGGGACAAGTAAACGACGCCCCATTATTCATTGATGACTCACCAAACATGACCATGATGGAAATTCGTGCAAAGGCGCGTCGCCTAAAGCAACGTTTCGATTTAAAACTTTTAATCATCGACTACTTGCAACTTATGTCGTCAGGACGAAAAGTTGAAAGTCGCCAAGTTGAAGTTTCAGAGTTTTCACGTTCGTTAAAACTTCTTGCAAAAGAATTGGAAATTCCAGTTATTGCGATCAGTCAGTTGAACCGTGGTCCAGAACAACGTCAAGACAAGCGACCAATGCTCTCTGACCTTCGTGAATCTGGTTCGCTTGAACAAGACGCTGACATGGTTGTGTTGCTTCATCGCGAAGATGTTTATGAAAGAGAATCACCGCGCGCAGGTGAAGCTGACTTTATTTTGGCAAAGCATCGCAACGGTCCAACTGGAACCGTTACTGTTGCATTCCAGGGCCACTACAGTCGCTTCGTAGATATGGCTACTTCGTAAATTTTCTAGTTCAATAAGAAGGCGCATCATG
>JBDLQS010000007.1:0-4115 GCA_039800445.1 Actinomycetota bacterium | reverse complement strand
GTAAGGTTCGCCGGTCACAATGTGAATGACTCGACGGGCAACAGAAACTGCATGGTCACCGAAGCGCTCATAGAAACGAGAGAGCAAAGTTACGTCAATTGCAGCCTCTACTCCGTGCTTCCAGTCATCTGAAAGTACGACTGTGAATAGTTCACGGTGCAAGTCATCCAAAGTGTCGTCGTATTTCTTCATGTCATCTGCAAGTGAAGTGTTGCGAGAAGAAATAACTTCACCGGTCTGCTCAACAATCTTGCTCGCGGCAGCACCCATTTTGGCAAAAGTATCATTTAGTTCAGCCGGGATCGATGGATTTGGATACCGCAAGCGAACTTGCTTTGCAATATGAACTGCAAGGTCACCCATTCTTTCAAGCGAACCCGCCATCCGAATAGCACCCATAACTAGACGTAGGTCAGTCGCGACTGGGGCTTGGAGAGCTGCAATCCGCGAAGACATTTCTTCTACTTCAGCATTTAGTTCGTTGATGCGCTCGTCGCCAGCAATTACTTTCTCAGCTGAGGTCAAATCATCTTCTAGTAACGCATTAGTAGCAAGCGTGATGGACTTGCCGACGAGCCCTGCCATGGTGACCAATGCTTCGTCGATCTGAGTTAACTGGTGTGTGTAATCCTCGCGCATAGTTTTCAGTCTAATACGGCTTCGAAACCCAGACAGTATTCGTGGGCAAAACACTAGGCAAATGACGGGCAAACAGATTCGGTACAGACTGTGAACAATGAGTTAAGTAGGGCTTTACAAGAGGTGTCTAACTTGCTTGTTACCTATCCTTAGACTGTGAAGACAAGAATTCAGGACGGATCTGTGGAGGGAAAGTGCTAATGCGCAAACCCTCGGGACGATCAAAGTCTGGCGTGAGTGACGCTACGCAGCTTCAGTCAGATCGGGTGGCTGCACTTAGCCAAATCTTGGATGTTTTGCCAGATGCTGCTGCCATAGTCGATGATTCCGATCGAGTCTTAGCCGCAAGTGCGAATTGTGTTGCTATGGGACTTGTTTCCTTGGATCGAATTGCTTCGATGGAAGTTAGGGCGCTAAATCGCGAAGCTAATCGATTGAGCAAAACTCAAAGTCGTGATGTTGTGATCAAGAGAAATGGATCTCGATTAGGTGAATGGGAAGCACGCATTCAGATATCTCCAATCGATAATGAACTAAGTTTGCTAATTGCTCAGGACTTAAGTGAAGAACGACGCCTAAATGATGTTCGCCGTGATTTCGTCGCAAACGTTTCACACGAACTTAAGACTCCGGTAGGTGCGCTCTCTTTATTGGCTGAAGCGGTGCAAGCAGCTGATGCTGACATTGAACAAGTGCGGCACTTCACGAGTCGTATGCAAATTGAAGTCAAACGGCTGACAGCAATGATTTCTGACTTGGTTGCGCTTTCTCAAGTTCAAGGTGACGCACCGCTTCGCAATTCAGCACCAGTAAATGTAGCGGCAATCATTGGCGAAGCAGTTGATGCAACCAAGATAGTTGCCGAACAAAAGGGCATCGAAGTAGTGGTTTCAGACGATGTCAATGTCGGCAGAATTTTTGGAGATGAAGAACAGTTAAATGTTGCATTAAGCAATTTGATTTCCAATGCGATCAAGTATTCCCCAAGCAAAACTAGAGTTGGAATCGGCGCTCGTCGCAAGGATGACGTGATCGAGATTTCAGTTACAGATCAAGGACCTGGAATCCCTGAGGATGCCCAAAGCCGAATTTTCGAACGCTTTTATCGAGTTGATCCAGCTAGATCGCGTGATACAGGCGGAACAGGATTAGGACTGGCAATTGTGAAACATGTTTGTGCAAATCATGGTGGCGACTGTCTAGTTTGGTCTCAAGAGGGTCAAGGTTCAACTTTCACATTACGGTTCCCGGCTTACTTAAACGGTGCGGGAACTCCTACGGAGGTCACAGGTAAATGACACGCATTCTGGTTATTGAGGACGAAGAATCCTTCCGTGATGCATTGCAATTTATGCTTTCGCGAGAAGGGTTTGACGTAACTCTGGCACCTAATGGTGCCGAAGGAATGAAGTTGTTTGATTCAACTAATCCCGACCTGGTTTTGCTCGACCTAATGCTTCCCGAAGTTTCTGGAACTGAAGTATGCAAATACATTCGAACCAAGGCAAAGACGCCGGTAATCATGCTCACCGCAAAAGATACTGAGGTAGACAAAGTTGTTGGCTTGGAACTCGGCGCCGATGATTATGTGACTAAGCCATTCTCCACGCCAGAACTACTTGCCAGAATCCGAGCAGTTTTGCGCCGCGGTGCAGACATCGAAGTTGAGTCTCAAGACATCCTTGAACATGGTCCAGTACGAATGGACTTTGAGCGTCACGCTCTCTACGTCAATGATGACGCAGTTGCGATTCCACTCAAGGAGTTTGAATTACTTGAATACTTAATTAGAAATTCTGGACGAGTTTTAACCAGAGGGCAGCTAATGGATCGAATCTGGGGATCGAACTACGTTGGCGATGGAAAAACTCTAGACGTACACATTAAGCGAATCCGTTCCAAGATCGAACCAGATCCGGCAAATCCAATTTACTTAACCACAGTTCGTGGTCTGGGTTATCGCTTCGAAAACTAGGATGCGCTTGGAACTGGTTCTGGTGCTACCTCTTGAACAGCGCCAGCTGGGATCTCAGTGTCTGCATAGAAGCCTGATTTTTCATTAACGAGCAATGACATTGGTGCTGATTGACCGCTAGCGAACATGAATGAGAGATTTACGAATACGCCTGGCTCAAGTGCACCAGAAACGCTAGTGAGGACAATTCGGTATTCCGAATCAAAGCCCACATTGACTACTTCTTTATGTGGCAGTGGAATGTTAACTTCGCCAACGACGCCAACAGACTTAGCAGCAGCTACGCCGTCTAGAACATCATCAACCGAATCGTCGGTGTTGATTATGGTCATCAAGACTGTGGCACGAGAGGTATCAGCTGGATCTACAACAATCGTGGCGTTGCGAATCTGGAGCGCGCCAACATCCATGCTGCGACCGTTCCCAGAATCACCCTGGGTGTTTGTCGCCGCATCAAAACCGGCAGCACAGCCACTAATCAGAAGTACTGCAGCACTTAGAAAGGCTGCGACCGTGATGTTCTTACGTGCCATGAAACTAGTCCCCTTTTAGTGAATTGCTCGTTCAAAAATCTTGTAGCCACAAGTCTACTTGCGCTATTTTCAGGGTTTTCTGCCACCATCAGACCAAACTCGCATTTTCAAATAATTTGGAAACAGGGCAAAATCCTCATTGTTTAAAGGGTTTTTGTGGCATCGAGGCGGCGTGTCGCGTGGTAGAATTGAGGTTCAAGGCAACCAAAGGATCAATTTAAATGGCCTACAAAGTCGGAGAAACTGTCGTCTACCCTCATCACGGCGCAGCAGACATCATTTCTAAGGAAAAGCGCACCATCAAGGGCGAAGAGCGCGAGTATTTAGTACTTCGGGTTCACCAGAGTGATCTGACCGTTCGTGTGCCTTCTGACAATTTGGACTTAGTTGGCGTCCGCGATGTGACTAGCCAAGCTGGCCTAGAAAAAGTTTTTGGCGTGCTCCGTATGCCGTACGTTGAAGATCCTGCTAACTGGTCTCGCCGATTCAAGGCAAATACTGAAAAGCTTTCCTCAGGTGACGTTATTAAGGTTGCCGAAGTTGTGCGTGACCTATGGCGTCGCGCCCAAAAGAAGCCACTTTCAACTGGTGAAAAGAGCATGCTTGCTCGCGCTCGCACTCAGTTGATTAGCGAAATTGCATTAGCTGAAAAAACTAATGAAGTTCGTGCCGAGGAAGTCCTCGACGAGGTATTGGCTTCCTAATGTCGACTGCCGCTACTGGACGAGTGGCGGCAATTATTCCTGCCGCTGGATCAGGCGTTCGCTTAGGTGCGGACGTTCCGAAAGCATTCCTTGCTTTAGGTGGTCTTTCACTTCTTACCCGTAGCGCATTAGCGATGAGTGCGGTCGCCGACGTTTTGATAATCGCTGCTCCTCCAGATGCCTTAGATGAAGCCAGCGCGCAACTAGCTCAAGTAGATGCCGAGATTCATATTGTTGCTGGTGGTGAACACCGACAAGAATCAG
>JBDLQS010000006.1:0-6775 GCA_039800445.1 Actinomycetota bacterium | reverse complement strand
TTGTGTATTTGCTGACGTCACGGTGTCCGCAGACTTCCAAGCTGCAGGCAGCATCGCATTTCGATCACTAATTGGTTACATCTCAGGAAGCAATAAGCCCAACACCAAAATTGCCATGACCTCACCAGTGATTCAAGAATCTAAGACTGAGAATTCATCGACCAAGATAGCTATGACATCGCCAGTGATTCAAGAGTCTTCAAATGATTTGCAGATTGTCAGTTTTGTTATGCCGGCAGGTATGACTCTTGATGACTTACCGTTGCCAACGAACTCTAAGGTCACTCTCAGGCAGATGCCGGAGCAATTGGTAGCAGTTGCGAGATTCACTGGACGTTGGACTGAGAGTGCATATGAACGCCAGTTAGCTCAATTGAGACAAACACTGGATCAGAATGAAATGACTGAAATCAGTGCCCCTAGGTATGCTCGCTTTGATCCACCTTGGACCCCATCGTTCTTGCGTAGAAACGAAATCCAAATTCCAATCGCAACACTGAACCAATAGACTGGTGTTTCTGGGGGCGGTAGCTCAGTTGGTCAGAGCATCGGACTCATAATCCGTGGGTCGTCGGTTCGAGCCCGACCCGCCCCACCAAGACGAACAGCTCTCCTTCTAGCTCTCATGATTTACCTAATCCGGGGACATCTCACGACTTTGAAGAGAAAGTCTGCAACTGCGCACCTAGACTTCCCATATGCGAAGGATCATTGCGGTAGGTGCAACTGTGTTGTTGCTATCGGCTTGTGCTCAGAAAGATCCTTTTGAAGATCTAGCTGACGGTAATTGCAGTAGCGCGGTGGCTGACTCAGTCAATAAACATATTTCAGGTCAGATAGATGCCTTAGCTGACAAAGATTGGGACTTGGCCTACTCATTTGCTTCTGAGAATTTTCAATCGGGTGTCTCAATTGAAGATTTCACCTTAATCATCGACACACAATATCCAATGCTGATTGAAAACAAAGGATACGAGTTCAGCGATTGCACAGTAACTGACAGCTCAATCACGCAAGAAGTCGGTGTAACAAGCGGTGAACAAGTATTCAGCCTTACCTATTCACTATCGGTAAATGATTCAACACTTGGCGTTGAATCAGCAGTAATCACCAAGGTCGCATCTCAAGTAGCAGTCTGATTAGTTGCCGTCATGCCCTCGCTCATAATCCGTGGATCTTAGGTTCTTAGCCCAACCCACCCAACTGACTGAGAAAACTCTCCCAATATCTATATGTGAACCCCAGATCTGGCCGATCTAGGCCGTTATGCTTGTGGGCAATAGAGTCCAGCGGCGGGAAATTCGTCAGGCTGGGGATTGCGGAAAAGAGCAAAAATGACCAACAGTCCGTGGCTAGCTCACTACCCAAGTGAGGTTCCAAAACAGCTTCCACCAGTTCCATTTGCAAATTTGCCAGAGCTGCTTCGAACTGCGGCCAGTACGTATGAGAAGACCACTGCCTTCACTCAGGTCATGCCAAATGGCATGAATGGCTCTTTGACTTATGCCCAGGTGGACCTGCTATCCGATCACTTTGCTAGTTACCTTCGCGAGGAACTAGGTCTTGCTGCAGGCGATCGTGTGGCAGTTCAGATGCCAAACTGCTTGAGCTACCCAATCGTTGCTTTTGGTGTCTTTAAAGCCGGATGTGTTTTGGTCAATACCAATCCCCTCTACACACCAACCGAAATGATTCATCAGTTCAGTGACTCAGGCGCGACCACGTTGGTCATCATTGACATGTTTGCTGGCCGCTTGCCAGAAGTTTTAGGTAAGACCGACATTAAGAATGTTGTGACTGTAAAGATCTCGCAATACTTCCCACCCGTAGTTGGTGGCATCGTGCGGATGGTTCAAAAATTCTGGAACAGGTCGTTGCCAAAGATTGAAGTTGAGCACACAAAGTTTTCATCCGCTCTTTCTAAGGGCAAAGCTAAGTATTCGAAAGAAAAAGTCAGCAGTTACTCAGTTGGCTTGACTTCAGATAGTTTGGCAGCCTTGCAATACACCGGTGGAACTACTGGTGTTTCAAAGGGCGCGATGCTTAGCCACGGCAACTTGGTATCTAACACTCTGCAGATGATCGCCCATTGTGGCACTGGAATGCGTGCTGGTAAGGAAATAGTTCTTACTGCCCTGCCGCTGTATCACATCTTCGCTTTCACAGTTAACTTGTTGGGCTTCTACTACAACGGAGCTCGAAACATTTTAATTCCTTCCCCTCGCCCACCGAGCAATCTAAGGCGCGCTTTTGATAACTACAAGATCACTTGGTTAAGTGGAGTTAATACTCTGTTTAATGCACTGCTAAATGAACGCTGGTTCCAAGATGCGCCGCCAAAGCATCTGCATGCATCTGCTGCCGGTGGCATGTCCCTTCAGGCATCAGTTGCGCAGCGTTGGCGCGAACTAACTGGCACTCCGATTGTTGAAGGCTATGGCTTAACCGAGTCATCCCCTGTTCTAACTTTCAACCCACTCACTGGAATGGCAAAAGACGGAACAACAGGAATTCCAGTTCCATCCACCGAAATCAAGTGCATTGATGACAATGGCAACGAAGTTGCATTCGGCGAACCAGGCGAAGTCATTGCCCGTGGACCTCAGATCATGCTCGGCTACTGGCAACGGCCAGAGGAAACTGCAAAAACCCTCAAGGATGGCTGGCTGCACACTGGCGATGTTGCTGTGATGGATACCGATGGTTACTTAACAATCGTTGATCGCACACACGACATGATCATTGTCAGTGGTTTCAATGTTTATCCAAATGAGATTGAAGAGCAGATTGCTGCCGTGCCAGGAGTGCTTGAAGTTGGCGTAATTGGCATGCCGGATGAAAAGTCTGGCGAACGAGTTCGTGCCTATATAAAGGCCACGGTCCCTGCTCCAAGTAAGGAAGAAATTGTTGCTCATTGCCGAACAAATCTGGCTGCATACAAGATTCCACAAGACGTGGTGTTTGTAGAAGATCTTCCAAAGAGCCCAATTGGCAAGATTCTTCGCCGCACGCTTCGCGATGAAGCAATCGGAAAAACCTCCAACAACGATGCAAGCAAGGGAGCCTAGTTATGCGAACATTCATGATTCTGGCGGACGAAGTCGCCAACGAAGCTACCGTGGTAAATGAATTTGAGCAGACTCTGCTGAGAATCTTCATTCTCATCATCATGTTTGGTCTAGGTGCCGGCTTAACTCCAAAAGACTTCTCACTGGCCCTGCGCCGCCCTTGGGGACTCTTTATTGGCTGGATAACTCAGTTCGGCATCATGCCGTTCACTGCATATGTCCTAATCGTCACCGTTCTATTCCCGTTTTCAAATAGCACCGACATTATGTTGGTCGCATTGGGTGCCTTGATTATGGGAAGTGTGCCAGCGGGAACAACCTCGAATCTGTTCACTTACTTCTCCAAGGGCAACCTTGCGCTGAGCGTAACTATGACAATTAACTCAACGTTGTGGGCATTCATCATGACTCCCGCAATGCTATTCATATACTCAAGACTTATTGGCCTTGATGAATCGCTCACCGTTGAATTTGCAGAACTCGCATTGGTTATTGTGGGCTTGATCATTCCAGTCGCATTAGGAATGCTGCTCCGCAAATTCAGCTCAAATGTTGGTGCAGTCCTAGAACTAGTTGGCAGCGTTGTCGGATTGCTTTTCATTCCGTTCTTGATCGCTATCTGGGTGCCACGAAACTGGCAGCTGTTAGTCACAACCGATTGGCCAACTTACGTTGTGGCAATCGGATTGGGTCTAGTGGGTATTACGGTTGCGTACTACATTTCCAAGCTACTTAAGTTGCACCCAATGAATGCTCGAACTATTGCACTTGAGACTGGAATCAACAACGGACCTTTGGCTATCGCTGTGATTGTTGCTGTTTATATCGACAATCCTGGTGTGGACAAGATTCTCTTAGTTCCAGCGCTTTACTCACTGTTTATTGTCATCATTTCAACATTAGTGACACTGGTGTTCAGACGAGCAAACCTTGCAGAAGAGCAGAAGATTCCAAACCTGCTCTAGTTGAGCCTGTGTCTACCAAGAATTTTAGGATTACTGGTTTCGTCAGTGGCAGAAAAGCTCTGCATAGCTAATCCAATGACGACCAGGATTAGTCCAACGGTGCCATTTAGGGTTACCGCTTCGCCCAAAACAACTACGCCAAGTACTGCAGCGGTAACTGGATCAGCCAGCATCATGGTGGAAGCAACACCTGGACTGATTCCCCGTAGGCCCACGATCTGAATGCCATTGGCAATACCCATGGTTACGGCACCAAGGTAAACGGCAAGCAAAATCGTTTGCGTTGTCCACTCCATCTGCAGTAAGTCACTTCGTACAACAAAGAACAGTCCAATTGATCCAAGTAAGAAAGCCATTCCTGGTAGCTGAGTTGAATGTCCCCCAGCGCGAACTTCAATTTTTGCCGCATTTATATATGCACCAATTCCAGAGCCTGCAATAACTGCAAAAATCAATCCCGTTGCATCATTGGTTTGCAGTTCTCCAAGTGAAGCCACGACCAAACCTGAAATCGCAATGGCAGTTGATAGGTACCAGACTTTGCTTGGACGTTCGCGCAAGAAAATCCAGCCGACTATTCCTGCCGATACTGGAATGCAGCCAACTGTGATCAATGCCGCAGTTGCTACTCCAGTTCGATCAACCGAAGCAAAGAAAAAGACTTGGTAAGAAGCTGAGCTCGCACCCATGATCCAAACGCCTGGACGAGTTATCAGTCGAGGTAGTTGACTGAGTTTTCCTCCTAGAAACGGAGCAAGGATAAGAAGCGTTATTGCGCCAATAGATAGGCGCACAAATCCGATTACTGGCGAAGGAGTGTTTATGGCATAGATTGCAGCAACTGTGCCTGCGGTTCCAGCCAGACCGTTTCCCAAAAGTGAAAGACCGACAGATCTGCCAGCATGCTTGTTTGTTTTGGAGTCAGACATTTTGACACTTAACTGCGTCACTGCTGATCATTACCAAAGCCTAATGCAGGGGTACTGAAACACAGTTGTAACACCGCAGTTACAGGCAAATCGCTAGCATTGAGGCATGGATCTAGATAGTGCACGTGAAGTAGCAGCGAAATTCTTTAGTAAGTCAGGCGACATAACAGTCTTGGCCGGAGAGCGGAATCCAAACTTCTTACTCACCACCACGAACGGCAAATTCGTGCTCAAAATACATAGCAGCGAAGAAGTTTCCCAGATTCAGAGCCAGCAATCTGCTCTTGCATCTCTTGAGCAGGTTGATAAGTTCCAGACACCAACTACGGTTCCAGCTAATTCTGGGGAACTTCTGGTGGACATAGGCAAGAGTAAATTTGCTCGAATGCTTACTTGGATTGATGGTGACCTATGGTCACAGTCACAAGACTTAGGTGAAGGCCATAAGTCCCAACTGGGCAGATTGATAGCCACAGTTGATGCGAAATTGGCCACTGTAGATTGCACTAACTTCCGAACCACTTTGGACCAACCATTTGGTTGGAATGCACTCCAGGCAAAAGAACTGATTGCTGATATTGCTCTAATCCAAGATGCCGAACTTCGTGCCCAGGTTTCCACGATCTTTGATCGGATTGCAAACAGGACACTTGCAAAAGTGTTGGCCCTGCCACACCAATTGATCCACAACGATGCCAACGACAACAACGTAGTAGTGCATGGTGGTTCCGTTGCAGGGTTAATAGACTTCGGTGATCTTATCTATGCACCGCGAGTGTGCGGACTTGCTGTTGGGTGTGCGTATCAACTTGATGCTAACGATCCAGTTGCCAGTATCTATGCAATCGTGCGTGGATATCACGAAGTATCGGCGCTCTCCCCTGCCGAACTTGAAGTTTTGTTTGATCTAATTTGTTTACGGGTAGCCACAAGTGTTGTTATGGCGCACAAGCAATTGGCTGCAGATCCCGATAATGAATACTTATCAATCTCACAGGATTTCTTCCACTCCCTACTACCTGCTTTGACTTCAGTATCGGATCGCTTGTCTCATTACCGGTTGCGGAATGCCTGTGGCTACGATGCGCATCCAGATAGTCGTCATGTTCGTCAATGGCTAGCAACAACTGACGCCAAGATTTCCGATGTCGTTATGCCACCGTTTGCAGATGCCAAGAAAATTTGGTTGGACTGGTCGGGTGAAAACAAAAATATTGCTCGCTCTTGGGAAGCCATCGAGGCTGAAATGAAATCAGCAGGCGCTGATGTTGCCATTGGTCATTACTGCGAAGATCGCAATGTTTATGAATCTGACTTTTTTGTTGATGAAGGTAAAGAATCTCGCACAGTGCACTTGGCTGTTGACTTATTTGCCCCTGCTGGGACTCCGGTTTATGCAGCCCTTGATGGCAAAGTGTTCTTGTTCCATGACAACACTGCGCATCTAGACAATGGCCCGATGATTGTGCTGGAACACCAGACTGATCAGGGTATTAAATTCCATACGCTTTACGCCCACCTATCTCGCGAATCCTTAGAAGGATTGTCAGTCGGCAAGGAAATCAAGTCCGGTCAGCAAATTGCCACTATGGGCACGGAAGAAGTCAACGTTGGCTGGCCACCACATACCCATTTCCAAATCATCATGGACCTTTGCGACATGGCCCATGACATTTGGGGCGTAGCTGCAGTTAGTGAATTACCGGTTTGGCGCAGTATGTGCCCGAATCCGAACTTGATCCTGCGAATTCCTGAGGTCACTGACGTTCACGCTCACATGAAAACTGAAACTTTGGCGAAAGAGCGGGAAGTG
>JBDLQS010000005.1:0-4064 GCA_039800445.1 Actinomycetota bacterium | reverse complement strand
GGAGAACCAATCCAGTTACTCAAATCAAGTGGGGTGCGGATTACATCGAGGATCGCTATGACACTCCATGCGATGCTCTAGATTTCTTTTATGATCGCAACTGGTACTAAACCTCTTAATGGCTGAATTCCCCGAACCAGCAGTGAATGAATCAACAGTGAAAGAACCAACGCTGCTGGGTGCGACCGAGATCCGTTCGCTGGCTGCGTCATTGAATGCAACTCCCACAAAAAAATTGGGACAGAACTTTGTAATTGATCCAAATACAGTCCGGCGAATTGTTACTCAAGCCCACGTAAGCGAAACTGACGTTGTTGTTGAGATTGGTCCTGGACTCGGTTCCTTAACTTTGGCACTACTACCTAATGTGGCAAAAGTTCTTGCGGTTGAGATTGATCCAGTTTTAGCTGGCGCATTGCCATCGACTATTGCATTACATGCACCAAATTTGAAAGACAACCTAACTGTTATTAATGCAGATGCCATGCGCATCACTGAGTTACCAGCTGCGCCAACTCATTTAGTTGCAAACCTTCCGTACAACGTTTCAGTTCCAGTCGTATTGCACTTCCTAGAAACATTCCCGTCCTTGCGCGAAATTCTGGTTATGGTTCAGGCCGAAGTTGCAGATCGTATGGCAGCTGGACCAGGTAGCAAAATCTATGGTGTACCTAGCGTCAAGATGGCCTGGTATGGCGAGGTCACCAAAGCTGGCTCAGTAGGGCGCAATGTGTTTTGGCCAGCTCCGAATGTGGATTCTGGATTAGTTCGGCTGGTACGTAAAGAACGAGAATTTGATCCCGCATTGCGCGAACTTACTTTCACGATTGTGGATGCCGCATTTGGGCAGCGTCGAAAGACCCTTCGCACCGCACTTGGTAGCGCCCTAGGATCACCGCAGACAGTGGAAAGCATTCTGCGAGATGCTGGCGTGGATCCTGGGTTACGCGGCGAACAGCTGAGTCTGGAAGATTTTGTGGCTATCGCGCAGAGTGCCAAGAAAGTAACCTAAGTCCGTGACCAAATCCGTAACCGTTCGAGTTCCTGGCAAGGTAAACGTTTACCTTGGGGTGGGACCACGAGAGTTTTCGGGTTACCACGAACTTGCCACAATCTTTCAAGCCGTTGGAATCTACGACGAAGTCACGGTCTCTGCTGCTGATTCGCTAACTATCAGTGGACTTGGATCCTTTGCGGATCAAATTCCAACTGACGAAACTAATTTGGTCTGGCAAGCAGCCGAGTTGGTGGCTCGGGCTTGTGGCGAAGAGCCAAACATTCACATTCAAATTGATAAGTCAATTCCGATCGCGGCTGGAATGGCAGGTGGCAGCGCAGACGCGGCGGCCACGCTCGTTGCGTGCGATACATATTGGAATGCTGGAATTCCGCGCGATCAACTCGATGCCATGGCCGCCACACTTGGCTCTGATGTTCCATTCATGCTCCATGGTGGTTGCGCACTTGGAGTTGGTCGTGGAGACGTACTTTCGCCAGTAATGATTCGGGGCAGCTTCCATTGGGTCTTTGCAACTTTTGATGAGGGCTTGTCTACTGCGCAGATTTATGAAAAGACCGATGAAATGCGCGGCCTGGAATTTGAAGAAGCACCCGAAGTTCCAACTGAATTGTTAAGTGCCTTAGCTCGTGGGGATGCTCCAGCCCTTGGCCGATTACTACATAATGACTTGCAATTGGCTGCTACAACTTCGCGACCACAATTAGGTCGCGTACTCGAACAGGGAATTGATTATGGCGCTTTGGGAGCAATAGTTTCCGGCAGCGGTCCTACCTGCGCATTCTTAGTTCGGGATGAATCCAGCGCAATTGACTTAGTCGTTGCTCTTAAGGCATCAGGCTTAGTTGATGATGTTTTGCGCACACACGGACCAGTTCATGGTGCGCGAGTTATCTCGACATCAAGATAATCTCCTAGACTCTCTTAAGTGAGCACACCAGATGAAGTTGACCGCATTGTCGATGCGTGGCAGCAAGAACGCCCGGATCTTGATGTTGCCCCGCTACAAGTTTTGAGTCGAGTTTCCAGACTTGCTCGCCACCTTGATATCGCCCGACGTGAAGCATTTGCCGCTAACGATTTAGAGCCTGGTGAATTTGATGTGTTGGCTGCGTTACGCCGAACTGGAAAACCATATGCGCTCACACCATCTGCTTTAATTTCGCAGAATCTGGTTACCAGTGGAACTATGACTAACCGCATCGACCGACTTGAATCAAAAAATTTGGTTGCTCGCATGCCAGACCCAACTGATGGCCGTGGCGTATTAGTTCAACTAACCCAAGCCGGAAAGACTGCGGTGGATCGAGCGCTTGATGAATTGTTGGCCCGAGAAAAATCTTTGCTAGCTACTATTTCAAAAGCAGATCGGGAAAAGTTAGCAAATGTGTTGCGAGATATCGTTTTGCCATTTGATGAAGAATCTTCTGGCCCAGAAAACTAATTGAACTTAGAAAACTTAACTTTCACTTCGGTGACTGATAAGCCGTGGATTAATCTCTAGTCCTACTGCGCCATTCCAAACTAAGTTAACGAGATGCGCAATTACTTCGTCCTTTGGAGTATCGCGTTCATCTAGCCACCATTGACCAGTTAACGCAACCATTCCTACGAACATGTGCGCGTACATTGGTGCCATCTGGAATGGGAAGCCACGCAACTTGAATTCCTTGGAGAGCAATTCTTCGACTCGTTGTGCCACATCGGAAAGCAACGAAGCAAAGCTGCCAGTTGGAGTAGTCGAAGATGAGGCAGCAGGAGAGTCACGTAACAAGATTCGGAAACCATCAGTATTTGATTCAATGTAATCAAATAGTGCACAAGCGGTTTGTTCCAGCAGTAATCGCGGATGTACTGCAGTCAAAGCTTTAGTAATTGAGTTGAGCAGGTAAGTCATTTCGCGGTCGACGACAACTGCGTAGAGACCATCTTTTGATCCGAAGTGCTCGTAAACAACAGGCTTTGAAACATTTGCCGTATTGGCGATTTCTTCGACTGTTACGGATTCGAATCCTTTTTCTGCAAACAGCATTCGCCCAACTTCAACAAGTTGGGCGCGGCGTTCATGACCTGTCATTCGAACTCGGTCAGCATCAGACACACGGGAACGCGAGGATAAATCCAGGTCGTTTTCGTGATCATGTGTGATTGCCACAGAAAATCCTTTGTCTGATGTACTCGCTTTTAGGATACCGCGTACGCAATTGGTCACTGGCTCTTACGCAAATGGGTACGAAGGTGTGCGAAATCCTATTCGTTTTGGGAATCTTGCCCCTTGGCGAATAAGATTTGCAGGCAGGCCAAGGGATACCACGGCCCGCATTCCCGGATCGTCTAATGGCAGGACAGCACTCTTTGGAGGTGCTTATCGTGGTTCGAATCCACGTCCGGGAGCAAGTTTGAAACAGTAAACTAGGTATGTGAAACCAACGGGCGCGCAAACTTCTCAGCCCGCCGCAGTTATTGTCCTAGCTGCCGGGGCTGGCACCCGAATGAAATCCACAAAGCCAAAAGTCCTGCATGAAGTCTTAGGTCTAACTCTGTTAGACCACGTACTCCACGCCGCCTCAGATTTAGCTGCCAAAAAGACTTTGGTAATTATTGGCCACGGCCGAGAGCAAGTTCAAGAACATTTAGCCAAGGCACATCCAGCAGTCGTTACTGCCGTGCAAGATGAGCAAAATGGCACTGGTCATGCAGTCAAGATTGCACTTGATGCAATTGGCGAACTAACTGGACCAGTTTTAGTTCTAGCTGGCGACACTCCTCTTTTAACAACTTCAGACATGCAACTAGCTCTTGATGCACTTGCTGGTAAATCAGCTTCAGTATTAACAGCGCATCTGGCCGATGCGACTGGTTACGGTCGGATAGTTCGAAACGCAAGTAACGGTTTTGAAAAAATTGTTGAACACCGAGATGCCACTGATTCCGAATTACTTCTTACCGAAGTTAATTCAGGTGTTTACGCATTCGATGCAAAGTTACTGCGCGAAAGTCTTGCAAAGTTAACGACGAATAATTCCCAAGGCGAGCAGTACTTAAC
>JBDLQS010000004.1:0-2649 GCA_039800445.1 Actinomycetota bacterium | reverse complement strand
TGGACATCAGTTAAAGGTGCTTCAGGTACCGCCGCATTGTTTATTCTGACAAACTCGGTTTTTGGTTTACTCGGACACATCTCGTCGGTATCTGAATTGCCTGATGCGTTATGGCTATTTGCAATCGCGGTAATTGTGGGCGCACTAATTGGCACCAGGTTAGGCATTAAGCAATTCTCGAACGAAATGGTTAAGCGGGCACTTGGGGCTGTGCTAATAATTGCTGGCACAAAGTTGATTTTTAATTGGTAATTGATTGAAGTTCTCCAGACAAGACCTAACGGGACGAAATAAACTGAAGCGCAACAGTGTTTCGTGAAAGGTGCTCCTTGTGGAATTAGAACATTCATTTACTGTTCCGGCTGATATTGATACCGCTTGGAATACTTTGCTTGACGTAGAACGAATTGCAATGTGTATGCCAGGTGCAACTTTGATTAGCGTTGAAGGCGACACCTTTAAGGGTGAAGTAAAAATTAAGCTTGGCCCAGTGACGATGGTCTTTGGTGGCACCGCATCATTTGTAGATAAAGATGTAGCAAACCATCGCCTAGTTATTAACGCTTCTGGAAGTGAAACTAAAGGAACGTCAACAGCTCAAGCCACTGTCACCACTCAGCTCGTTGCTGAGAGCCCAGCACTCACCCGCGTTGATGTCAATACCGATCTTGCAATTACTGGCAAACCAGCTCAGTTTGGTCGAGGAGTTATGTCAGACGTGGCAGGTCGAATCATCGGTCAGTTTGCCGGAAACCTCGAAGGTGTTGTCGCCGCTGGCTCTGGTATCAGTAACGCCACAAGTTCAGATTCATCTGCAACTAGTGCAGCCATGCCAGCACCCGCCGCAGACGCAATTGACATGATGGAAGTAGCGGGTGGGGCAGTAGCCAAGAAGCTCATCCCAGTTGCCTTGGTTGTAGTTGCCGTTGTAGTTGCCTGGATACTGCTCAAGTAACCCAACAAAATAAGGGTTTACCAAACTCGGACTTTGCCTTCACCTCGCTAATGGGCCAATTTGCGCGCATAATTGAGTAACGAACTCGGGAGGTGTCCGGTGCCAAAGATTCTTGCTACACGTGTAGCTGATTTGCAAAAGTCACGTACTCCTTATGTTCATGCACGCGTTGTTTTGGCTGAAAAACCAACTTCCGCAAAGCCAGGAGATGAAGCCCTAATTTTTTCTGATGGAACCATCGAAGGTTTCGTTGGAGGATCTTGCGCCGAATCAACCGTGCGAACTGAAGGCATGTCCGTTCTGGGTGACGGCCACGCATTATTGTTGCGGATTGCACCAATGCCCGAGCCAGATACCCAATCCGGAAAGCGCACCGTACATAACCCATGTTTATCCGGTGGAACGTTGGAAATTTTTTTGGAGCCTGTTATGCCTGCACCACTAGTTGCAATTTTTGGAGATAGCCCAATTTCAGGGTCACTCATCAAGCAAGGTCCAGGCGCCGGATATGAAATGGTCGAATGGGACAACTCAATTGATTTGGCTAACACATTTGCCGTGATAGTTGCAGCGCACGGTCGCGATGATGAGACTATGTTGCTGGAAGCCGCAGTAACTGCAGGTGTGCCATATGTTGGATTGGTTGCAAGTCGCAAACGCGGAACTGCAGTTATTGAAATGTTGAATTTAACTGCGGATCAAAAAGCTTCGATTCATTCACCAGCTGGCCTTGATATTGGCGCCCGCACTCCTGACCACATTGCACTTTCAATTCTTGCTGAAATGGTTCAAGCCAGTGCTAATGCAACTGAACCAAGAAAGCCTGCGCCAGTATGCGAAACTGCGATTGACCCAGTGTGCAACATGTCGGTGCCAATGGTTAAAGAATCTATTCATGCTGAATTTGGAGATACTACTGTTTGGTTCTGTGCCCCAGGTTGCTTAAAGGCGTACTCAGCTAATCCTGAATCGTTCCAGTTGGTTTAGAAATGACGAACTCCTTTGCGTCACCCAGTGAATTACAAACTGCGCTGGCACAGGATGGCTACTTAGCGGATGAAGGCTTAGCAACTGCGCTATTTGTTGCCATGTCACTGCCGCAACCGCTTCTACTTGAAGGTGAAGCAGGTGTTGGTAAAACCCAAGCTGCTAAATCTCTTGCAGCATTGCTAAACACTCCGCTAATTAGATTGCAATGCTACGAAGGCATCGATGCCTCGGAAGCTTTGTATGAATGGAATTATCCACAACAGTTACTAGGTATTCGCGTCGCTGAATCTCAGGGCAAGTCACTTACTGAAGAATCACTTTTCACTCGGGATTATTTGATTGAACGCCCGCTGATGCAGGCAGTTGAACATCCCGGCCCAATGCCAGCAATTTTATTGATTGATGAAGTTGATCGTGCCGATGAAGAATTTGAAGCTTTCTTATTTGAATTACTTGCCGAAGGTTCCGTTACGATTCCAGAACTTGGCACAATTTTTGCAAAAGTCCCACCAATAGTTATTCTGACCTCAAATCGCACGCGTGATTTACATGATGCGCTTAAGCGTCGGTGCCTTTATCACTGGATTGATTATCCAGAAATACGTCAGGCCACTGCGATTATTCGTAGTCGAGTTCCAAAAGCCACCGAAGATTTAACTGCCCAGGTTGCGTCTGCAGTGCAGCGCCTGCGCTCTCTGGATGTG
>JBDLQS010000003.1:0-4775 GCA_039800445.1 Actinomycetota bacterium | reverse complement strand
ATTGGATGGCACAAGAGTTTGCCAAAGCAAACAAAGACGGGGGAGCGATCGTTAATATCTCCAGCGTGCTTGGACTTAAGCCACAAGGTTTGCCACAAGCGGCCTACGCATCAAGCAAGGCGGGCGTAATTGGTTTAACTCGCGACTTAGCCGCGCAATGGACTGGCCGCAAAAACATTCGCGTTAACGCTCTTGCCCCAGGATTCTTCCCATCTGAAATGAGTGATGAACTTCCAAAAGACATGGTCAACATGATCAAGATGTTCACTCCCGCAGGCCGCTTAGGCGATCCAGAAGAATTGGCTGCGACCTTGATTTGGCTTGTCAGTGATGCATCCAGTTACGTCACCGGAATCACCGTTCCAGTCGATGGCGGATTGGTCATGCCCTAACAGGTAAACTTCACACTATGAGTAGAGAAAACGAAACAGGCCTAAAGGACAACAAGATCACCGCCTACCGAATCTTTGGTTGGGTCCCACTGGCAATCTTCTTCATCGCAGCAGGAACAACCGCTCTAATCGGAATTCTCAACACCCTCTAGAGTCGTAATCCTTGACCATTTGGTTCTAGAGTTTTCTGAGCAAAGTCTTCATACTTAACCCATGCGAAAGAATTTGTTGGGGTTACTAATCGTTTCCCTAGCACTCGCTTTAATTCAGCCAATCGCAGTTGCTTCCGTCAAACCAGGGACGATGTGTAAAAAGTTAGGACAAACAAGTACAACCGCAGGAATCAAGTACACCTGTATCAAGTCTGGTAAGAAGTTTGTATGGAACAAGGGGATTGCACTCAAGGCCGCTCCTAAACCATCTGCAAATCCGGTTGTAAAGCCAGTTGAGGCAATACCAACTCCAACACCAACACCAACTCCAACTCCAACACCAACACCAACCACTTCACCTATTCCAAAAGTACCTACATCTTTTGATGACCTGATAGAGAACTATGAAGGAATTGCCTACGCAGCGTGGAGTAAGAGTCGAGAAAAATTGCTTGTCTCAACGCGAGCAAATATTTCTTTGAAAATGGTTATAGGTCCTACAACTGAACTGACTTTTAAACAGCCCATGATTCCCATTGATCTGACGACACGCTTGTATGCCGGTTATGTCAAACAACAAGAAGTTCGATATTTGGCATTTAATTTTGCCGATCGTGAGTGGGCTGTAAATGAAATGGAAACTTTCCTTCCAAATTCTGGAAGCCAGTGGATTACCTATACCGCATGCCAAACGAAGGAAACATGTTGGGGTGGGGGTGCTTTCCATGATGGAGGAAACAAGTTCTTAATCGTTGTTGCTGTTGGTATCTTCGATACCAATCACACAAGTGGAACCTTAGATGCACATGAATTCACACACATAATTCAACAAATGAATATGGGCAAAGGTCGCCCAGCACAAGAGTTCATTTACGATCCTTGGCCACCAACTTGGTATTGGGAAGGCCAAGCACATTTTGCTCAGCATGCTTCCGTTTATCACGACTCTTATTCCTCATACGTTAGGGAGAAGAGAATGACGGCATCGCAACTGTTTTCGGACCCAGTTTTTACCTCTCAACATATTGAGAAGTATTTTGTTTTTAATGCACCAGCTGATTGGCAAGCAAACTATTCGCGTTGGCGCCAGTATGACTTAGGTGCGATGTTTGTTGAAATCTTGACAGCATTAAAGGGCCCAGATGCCACCATGGAAATGTGGAAACTAGCCGGCACCGGCATGAATTTCCCAGTTGCCTTTGAAAAAGTTTATGGGATTTCATATGCAAAAGCCTTACCAATAATGGCTAAAGCGATTGCCCTTCAGCTTGGCCGCAGCTAAATCTATTAGCCAGTTGATTTAACGTTTGCCACAGTAATTAACTGTCCAGAATCCGTACTCATCACCATTGATCCATTACTGAGCATTTCCAGATCACGCACACGATGGCCAACATCAACCTGAATCTTTTCAACTACCTGCAGATTCTGATTCAACTTAATAAATACAAGCACCTCTTCACGCAATGTGCCCAGCACAACCGCACCATTCCAATTACCCCAGCCCTGCTTTGGCAGCTGAACTAATTCAGTTGGTGCAATCGATGGAACCCAATAGGTAAGCGGCTCTGGATATCCGGCATGCGTTCCGGTTTTTCCTGGACGAACATAATCCCCGCCACCATATGGCTGACCATAAGAAACAAAAGGCCAACCGTAATCGCTTCCTTGTTTAATTAGATTTAATTCATCCCCACCACGCGGCCCATGCTCTGCAGCCAACAAATGCACCTTGTCATACATAACAATTCCCTGTGGATTGCGATGGCCTTCAGAAATGCGCACTGCAGCTTTGGCCGTTAACTTAAATATCGAACCTAAGTCACCGCGCTTATTTCGATCATCAATTAATGAATATCCCAGATCTCCAATAGTCACATAGACACTGTTCTTATCGATTACTTCAAACCGCCCGGCTGTGTGTTGCACAGCAGAAATCGGAACACATGGCTTTGATACAAACCAGTTAGAAACAAACTTAACTCGCTGCCGCTTGCGATCATATGCAAGCTCATCAACTGCGATTTCAACACAAGAGCGCCCAGTACCTAATCGGGGATAAGAGATCAAAAGTCTAGCCGCGGTAGCACTTTCTGAAAGCACCGCAATATCGTTAATTGCAAACCGCGAATCAATCACGCGACGATTAGCCGCAATAAAACTGCCTAACTTACGAAGTGTCTTGCCATCCTTGTTAAAGGTAAAGATCTCGCCACCTGCGCGACCACCACCGAGCAACACAGTGTCATCCTTTAATACAGCCAGCGCTGGCCCACGAGTATTTCCGCTTTCGGTAACCGCTGCAGCAATAGAGCGAGATTTAAAGGCAACTTCTACAGTGCCATCTTCGAATTGATAAGCATTAGCCGGCAGCATTACTGAAAGCGCCAACGCACTGGCAAGGACAAACCGTCTAATCACACGTAAACTCTAATCCAGTGAAGTAGTCAACGAAAGAGGAGAAACACAATGGGAGCTTGCAGTTGCGGATACACAACCGATCCTGAGAAAAACTGTAATGGCACGCACAATGTTGTTAAAGCAGTAAAGGCTGATCTGATTGCAAAGCTAGAAGCCGAAGGCTTCGCTGATGCAGCAGAACACCTAAAGCAAAAGTAAACCCCTTATTCGGCTGGAGCGCCGCCCTTTACGCGTTTGTTCTTCTCCGCCGAATCCTTGCGCGTAGCAAAGGCAAATAATGCAAGGCCCGTAACCATCGCACCTGCGCCAACCCCGTATGAAATAACATCAGCGGCACGGTTGGTATCCACAAACACACCAACAAAAATCACCGAGATGATTGCAACGACAACACCGATTAGCTTGGACTTTAAATCATCGAGATTTTGAACTTGCAACCACGGTGGTACTTCTAGATCTTCATCAATAAACAACTCGTATAAGCCATAACCAATAACCAAAAGAACTGTTCCTAGCAAAATTGCATCTACAGCGGTCAAAATCTCCACAATCGTTAACTTCAACTTGGTGCCCTCGGTCACTACATCAATGATGGTTGTAACCATTGCAACCGATCCTTGGAACATCAGAAGCAGTGCGCCCAAGATTGATGCAAGAGCAGGTATTAAGACGGCGTAACGAGCACGAGCCAGGAGTTTGTTCATAATTAAAGGGTAGTAGATCGTTGCTTGTTTGGAGGCACGCCCTGCCAAAACTGTGACCGCGCCTCTATTTAAATCGGGATTGTGGCTTGATACCTTATTGGCATGACCCGAGCCCGACTGTTTCTTGCTTTCGTTCTAACCCTTTCACTTGTGACTGCACCTTCATTTGCTGCCGTTAAGGCTGGAGCAAAGTGCACGAAAGCTGGCGCGACAGCAACCGCTGGTGGCAAGAAGTTCACGTGCATTAAATCCGGAACAAGACTTGTTTGGAACAAGGGAGTGACAGTTAAGGCAGCACCAAAACCAAATCTGAATCCGGTGTTTAAGCCAGTTGAACCAACACCAATACCAACTCCTGTAGCAACCCCAACACCAACATCAACCCCATCCCCAACACCTACTCCTGAAATTTCACTGCCGCGCGAAGGTTCGACCTGCACCAAGATTGGTGAGAAAATTTCAAATAGCACTGGATCTTTGCGTTGTTCCTGGGCTGGGCACGCAAACACAACGGAAGAAGCGAAAGAGCGAATGATTTGGCTCAAGTTTTTTCCACTAAAATTTTCTACATCTCAATCCAACAACTACACAACGACACCGGTTGCAAATGCATCTTGTTCAAACTCAGGCGACACCTTTGACGTAAGTGGCGGAAAACTCGAATGTCGTTGGGTCACAGGCAAAAAGCTTCAGTGGATCAAGATAAACACTATTAAGACCACATTTACAAATGCCAAGAGCCCAGTCTCAATTGATATATGCAAACTTCAAATGAGCGCATCAAAAGCTGATCGGACTGGAAGAAACGCTGGTGCCGGACAGGTTGGATTCCCATTAGTAAATAGCGACAAGAACGGCATGTTCATCAACGGAACAAACGAAGTCCTTATCGTTCCAGTTGATTTCCCAGATTATCAAGGTGGGCCTGAACTAAAGGCACAATTGGATTACGACAAAAAAATGCTGACAGATTGGTATGACTATTTCAGCGGTGGGAAGTCAAAGTTTAACGTTACCGTTTATGACCGCTGGATGAGACTTCCAAAGCCACGTTCTGAATACCCAACAGACGAGAAGTCAAAGGATGCATTAGGTGGGGATAGCAA
>JBDLQS010000002.1:0-5784 GCA_039800445.1 Actinomycetota bacterium | reverse complement strand
TGTTGCCCAGGGAATCCAAAAGGCGTTTTCATATGGGCAAGATTCAGTAGTTCCATTTGTGGCACAAACATTCGTAAAGGCACTAATCCGTGGCGTTGCGTCACCGTTGGTAGTCGGAGCGATATTGCCCAGATACCTTTCCTCATTTATGTCTTGGCCTAGTACTGAGAAGAAGTAATCCCAACTACGCCTAATTCCTTCAGCAGCAACTTCCGTGCCATTAACTGCGCGCCCAAAAGTATTGGTTCCACAAAGTGGCAATCCTTGCCCATCACCTGACGTGTTGACATATCTGTTGTTGTTAGCGTCCACAGTTACGCCTGATGGAAGAACGTAACCGGCAGTCGCAACGTCCACTTGAAGGTCACACACAAACGGATCGGTGTTTATTCCCCGCACAAATGGAAGTGACAAGATAATTCGTGACCCATCCTCAGATAGATAGGTCATGGATATCGAAGTTACATCGTTAAGGATCGAGGTCGAAGCTCGCCAAGCCAGATATTGTCCACTTGGAACCTCGCTGACCAATGCGCTATCAACAATTACCAAATTAATTCCCGTTACAACTACTTCCTCAGTTGTAATTCCAAGATCTTGCGCCAGTCTCAATTTCAATCTCTCAGTAGCTTCAGCTTCGTCAATTGATGACTTTGACTGGCCTGAAAAGTCTGAAATTGCTTTTGTGTAAGACAGCAACGAACCATTTTCACTAACCGTGAGTGCTAGCAGTGAGTTATCGACCTTAATTCCATTAATTGTCTGAGTAAATCGAACCGTAGTCATTCCGGCCGCACCATTTATTGCTGTGCCTGATGAAAATTGTCTCGGATCTAATCCCCATTCGATGGCATTTTGATTTAGGTGAGCTGTGGCAGCCTTGACTGCATCTTGCTCAATTCGACCAAGTGATTCAGGACTGGTAACTGCTTCCGAGCTAAACCGTGAGTCCGAGTCTGGAGTTAAATTGGGTCCTGAGACAGCAACAGCGGGAGTTGGTCCAATTAGTACCGCGAACAACACAGAACTGAGTAAGAAAAGCCCAGATCGTTTCGCGCTAGCCAAGATTCTCACCTCCCTAATCTATGTCAGCCGATGTTAAGGATTGGCTCACCGAAATCCAAGAACCTCCTGAGAATCTAGGGTGCGATAGTCTGCAATTACCCACAAATCAGGCCCGGTCATTGGGCCAGTTACGAAGGCGACTAAACATGAGCGATTCGATGACGCTGCGACTAGTAGTTGGGATGGCGATAACTGTCGTCTTATCTGCCTTGGCACTTAAGCGCCTTTGGTTTTTGTATCAACTGGTACGAAGTGGCGAGCCAGCTGTAGACCGAACTGCTCAAAAACGTGTTCGCGCAAAAGCCGAAGTCACCGAAGTCTTTGGTCAAAAGAAACTTCTGGCTTGGACTATTCCTGGAATTGCTCACGTCTTGGCATTCTGGGGTTTCATTGTCCTGGCATTCACAATTGTGGAAGCTTTTGGCGCGCTATTTGATTCTGAATTTGCCATACCACTTATCGGGCGGTCCCCAATTTTGGGTTTTGCAGAAGATCTGTTCACCATTTTTGTATTCATTGGAATTGCAATGTTCGCGGCAATTCGTCTGGTTAGAAATCCAGTCAAGATGGGTCGTGAATCTCGCTTCTACGGTTCCCATACCGGAGCGGCTTGGTTTGTTCTTTTCATGATCTTCAATGTGGTTTGGACTTTACTTTTGTATCGCGGTGCACAGTACAACGTAAGTACTGAGCTTGGCACAGATAACTTCCCGTTCATGGCTGGTGGTGCATTTGCATCTGAAGCAGTTGCAGGTTGGTTAGCACCGCTTGGACTGCATGCAAATGAATGGATCGAGATGATTGGTCTCTGGCTAAACATCGGAGTCATTCTTGGCTTCTTAGTTTTAGCGCTGCATAGTAAGCACTTACACATTGGTGCTGCTCCACTAAATGTTTTGTTTAGCCGTCGCCCAAATGCACTTGGTCCACTACTTCCAATTTACGCAGGTAAAGAAGTTTTGAATTTTGAAGATCCAGCTGACGATGCAATCTTTGGTCGCGGCAAGATCGAAGACTTTACTTGGAAGGGCAACTTAGATCTATTGAGTTGTACTGAGTGTGGTCGTTGCCAGGATCAATGCCCAGCATGGAACACCGGAAAGCCATTGAGTCCAAAACTCATGATCATGGATCTTCGTGATCACTTATTCGCCAAGGCGCCATACATTCTTGCGGGTAGCGATGATGCCAAGCTTGAAGGCATGAGCGCTGCAGTTCAGGCTGAAGTCGCTCGTCCAATGGTTGGCTCCCGCTCCGATGATCCAAACGCATTAACTGATGGCTACGACGCAAAGGGGCATCGTTCAAGTGAAGGCGCCGTGATTGATTACGACGCACTTTGGTCTTGCACATCTTGTGGCGCTTGCGTTCAACAGTGCCCTGTCGACATTGAGCATGTAGATCACTTCATGGACCTTCGTCGTCACCAAGTTCTTGTTGAGTCTGAATTCCCAGCTGAGTTAAATGGTCTGTTCAAGAACCTTGAAACCAAGGGCAATCCATGGGGAATGAATACCAGTGGTCGCTTGACTTGGATCGAAGAAGTTGAATTCCCAGTTCGAGTATTTGGTATGAATGGTGAAGACAAGATCCCGGCTGATGTCGAATACCTATTCTGGGTTGGCTGTGCTGGTGCCTACGACGATCGGGCAAAGCGCACCACCAAAGCAGTTGCCGAATTGCTGCACACTGCAGGTATTGAATTCATGGTTCTTGGCGAAGGCGAAACTTGTACTGGTGATCCAGCTCGTCGTGCTGGTAACGAGTTCTTGTACCAAATGCAAGCTGCGCAAAACGTTGAAGTTCTTAATGAAGTCGGTGCCAAGCGCATCGTTGTTACTTGCCCGCATTGCTTAAACACCATTGGTCGCGAATACCCACAACTTGGTGGTGACTACGAAGTCGTGCACCACACCGTTTTGTTGAATCAATTGGTTAGTGAAGATCGTCTAACCATGTTGACTCCAGAAGACGAGACGGTTACCTATCACGATCCGTGCTACCTAGGTCGCCATAACAAGATTTACATGCCGCCACGTGAATTGATTAGCAATATGCCTGGCATCAACTTGGTCGAAATGGATCGTAACAAGGAAAAGTCATTCTGTTGCGGCGCTGGTGGTGGCCGAATGTGGATGGAAGAATCTATCGGAACTCGCGTAAACATGAATCGCGGTGACGAGGCGTTATCAACTGGTGCAACAAAGATCGCTGTTGCTTGTCCGTTCTGTTCTGTGATGCTAAACGATGCAGTAACAGTTCGCGGCCAAGAAGCCGGTGGCGAACCAGCAGCTGAAGTTGTGGATGTTGCTACTTTGCTTTTGGATCGAGTGAAGCGTTAGGAGATTATCGTCCTATGGAAGTTTGCATGTGATCGGCTAGGTGTTGGTCCGCGCTGACCTTGATATCTAGAACCGTAAACGCTTGAACCATATGGATGCTCAGCATCTGAAGTCATTTGGAAGAAGCAAACCTGTCCAATTTTCATTCCTGGGTAAAGCAAGATTGGCAGCGTTGCAACGTTTGCAAGTTCTAAGGTCACGTGACCTGAAAAGCCAGGATCAATAAATCCTGCGGTTGAGTGCGTCAGAAGTCCAAGACGTCCCAAACTTGATTTGCCTTCTAGGCGAGCAGCGATGTTAGTTGGCAAGGTGACAACTTCATAAGTGCTGCCAAGAACAAACTCACCTGGGTGCAATACGAAAGGCTCATCGCCATTTGCTTCAACTTCACGAGTTAAATCTGTCTGCTCAGTTGACGGATCGATGTGCGGGTAACGATGATTTTCAAATACTCGGAAAAATTTATCCAAGCGCACATCAATACTTGAAGGCTGAACCATCGTGGGTTCATATGGGTCAATTCCAACCCGGCCCGACTCGATTTCAGTCTTTATGTCTTTGTCAGATAACAACACGTGATCAAGATTACTCAACGCCAAGCTTGGCTGTGCCGACAGGTCTAAAAATCTGAAAAATCCAATGTGGGTATGGCTCAACTGCGGTGTGAGATGTGTCTTAGTTCCAATCGTGGGTTCGATTACTGCCACTGGCTCGCGTAATCTAAAGGTATGGCTACTTTCCTAAAACTTCAACGAATCATCGGCGCAATCCTTTTGGCGGCCCTGGGCATTTTTGCCACAATAACTCCAGCTGCTGCTCACACAGACTTAGTAAGCACTTCACCAACTGCAGACTCCGACGTCTTGGCTGCACAAGACACAATTTCGCTCACATTTAGTGAACCTCCGTTGGTGGATGGCGCTGCCATAGTCGTAATGACCTCTGCAGGAGACATTCTGGATTCTCCAGCACCTGCATTAGACGGGGCTAGTCTTTCAATTCCATGGCCAGCCGATCTAACAACTGGAATAGTCACCGTCCAATGGCGAGCCACTGCACAAGATGGTCACGTGGAAAGTGGCGAATTTCTGTTTAACTACACCGCAGCCGCTGAGGGTGGCATGGCTGCAAGTCCGGCAGCTAGTGCAGTTCCAAGTGAATCGGCAGAACCAATGATGACTGCACTGGCAACTCCAGAAGTTGTTGCGATGCCACTTGCGATTGAGGATGCTCCAGCTGAAGATGAAAACAACTTAGTTGTTGTCATCGCTATCGTCTCTTTGGCTGGCCTAGTTGCTGCTGGGTTATACCTGCGACGTAGTAAGTAAGACTTTATGAAGGGTTTTATTGCAAGACTAGGAATCTTCCTGCTTGCAATAATCTCATTTTCAGCTGTTCTTATTTATGGTGGTGGCGCTTGGGCTCCACTCCCCGAAGGAATTCCTGATTCCGGACAAGCCACAAGTTGGACTCTGCAGCTTGCAATCTTCGCACATGTAATTCTTGGACTTCGGGTTTTTGGATTGCTGGTTACTTGGACATTTATTGCTCCAACTTCTAGCGAGACGATCTCGCGCGAAGGTCGCGCTGCAGTCCTACATGCCAGTTCGATTGCCGCACTTTGGTCATTGTCCGCAGTCATTGCTGGTCTAACCACAATGGCCAATGTTTTGGGTGTGCCATTTAGGGAAATCTTTAGACAAGGCTTCATTGCAACTTACTTAATGTATTTACCGCCTTCGCGCAGTTACATGATCACGGCACTCATTGCCCTAACGATTTCAATCGCTGGGGTGTTCTTAGTTTCACTTAACGCAATCTCACTATTGGCTGCATTAGCTGGTGCAGGTATCGCTGCGCCGTTACTAAACAGTCACGCCGCTTCGTTAGGTAGTCACTCACTGGCCCTAACCTCATCGGTTGCACATGGTCTTGCCATGAGTGCTTGGGTTGGATGCTTGTGGGCAGTCTCAACTTTTGTGAAAGCAAAAGATGTAAAAGTTGTAGCTAGATTTTCGGCCTTAGCTGCAACCAGTGTTGCAGTGTTAGCAATCTCAGGTATCGCCGCAGCGTATGCACGACTTGACTCCATAAGTGATCTTTGGCTAAGTCGCTATGGGCAAATCGTAATCTTAAAAACTATATTCTTTGCTTTACTTATGTTGCTCGCAATTCAAATCAGAGCCAGACTTACATCCACTGGAAGTTTGACGAAGTTCTTGTCTGCTGAAGTGGCAATTATGGCTACTGCGATTGGTGTTGGAGTTGCGCTTCACTCCACTCCTATGAGTCGACTTTCTGCACCACTGAATTCCGCAGGTGAGGAAATTCTGGGATTTGCTTACCCGCCTGCGCCAACACTTTCCACAATTATCTT
>JBDLQS010000001.1:0-4450 GCA_039800445.1 Actinomycetota bacterium | reverse complement strand
GCAAGTGGCATTGGGTTCCGAGAAGTTGGAGTTATTACGCCTGCAGAGAAGCCAACGCGCATTGCCCTAGGAGTAATGTTCCTATTTGCCTGTGGTTTACTTCCGGAAAATGCAATACAGCTTGCAACTGTGGCAGCAGCAGCCTGGATTACTCTGGGCGTGATTAGTTTTGTTATCTTACTTATGGTCTATCGCAAGAACATTAAGTACTAGCGCTGAATTAAGCGCGGCCAATATGTCGGGCTACGATTTCGGCTGACATGCCTACTAGCGGTAACCCTCCACCAGGATGCGATGATCCTCCTACGAGGTACAGATTTGGAATTTTAGTTACATTTTCCGGACGCAGGAATGCTGATCGCATGCCGTTGCTTGAGGTGCCGTAAATAGAGCCACCTGGAGCCAGAGTGTTTTGCTCTAAGTCTGCCGGCGTTACGGTTTGCTGCCAGAGAATGCGATCGTTAGTTTTGATTCCGCGCTGGGCAAGTGCGCTTAAAACTTGTTCGGTGTAATCAGACTTAAGTTCTAAATTAGACCAATCAACACCATTGGTTGGATTATGGCGAGGTGCGTTAATCAACATAAACCAAGATTCATTTCCTGATGTCGTCATTCGTGCGTCATTAGGAGAGCAGATGTAAATCGTCGGGTCCGCGACGGGGGACACCCTCTTACCTATTCCAAAAATAGAATCAAACTCGTCTTCGTAGTTCGCTGGAAAGAATACGTTGTGGTGCTCAAAGTCTGGTGTCTTTCCTGACATAGCCTGCAAGATCACAAACCCTGAAAGTGAAGGCGTCGCCTTTGCCAGGGATTTTCTAGCAGTCGCAGTTCGTTGCTGCGCTGCTGGACTTAGCAAGTATTGGTAAACGTTGGATGCATCTGCATTCGCTACAACAATGTCAGCGGTGATGAATCGTCCATCTTCAAGCGTCACGCCTGAAACTCGAGGTTCAGTTGCAATGTTGGCAACTGTGCAACCAAATTCAAATTCAACTCCGATAGCTGTTGCACGCTCGTAAAGTGCTCGTCCGAGTTCGCGGAGCCCACCACTTACGTGATATGCCCCAAACGTTTGTTCGATGTAGGGGACGGTGGCTAGTGCGGCAGGTGCTTGCCGCGGATCCGAGCCGGTGTAAGTTGCATAGCGATCGACAAGGTTTATCAGGCGTGGATCTTTTAGGTAGTGATTAGCCATACCGCGCAAAGTCTTTGTTGGCGCAATTGTTCTCATGTCATTAATTCGCCAAGATAAAGCCAGCAAACTCCTTAAGCCATGCAGCTCAGACTCCAAGAACGGCTTTCTGGTAACTGACCACATTTGAGCTGCTCTTCGCATGAACTGGCGCCACTGTTCGGCACTGTTGCCACCAAGACTGTCGCCAATCGCTTCAGCACATCGACCAATGCCGGCTCCTGGCATTTTCAAAACGGTACCGTCAGCGAATTGATAACGAAATGCAGTCTCTAAATCCACAATTTCAATTGAGTCTTCAATTGCGGCGCCAGTCTTCAGAAACAGATCGCGATAAACAGCAGGCAGTGTTAACAGGCTTGGACCAGTATCGAATTTGAAACCGTCATGTTCTACCGAACCCAGTTTGCCGCCCCAGGTTTGATTGTGTTCTAGCACTCGAACTGAGTGACCTTTGCTGGCAAGTCTGGCGGCGCATGCCATGCCACCCATGCCAGCGCCGATCACAATTATGTTTGCCACAGCCCTACTTTAGGTCCCTTGATTTCCAGGTGTTAGTTCCCATTAGATGTCGCCACCAAGAAATGAGATTGAGCGCACTAAAGGTAACTATTGATATTGGGTGGAGCAAAGAGTCGGGAAGTTTCCTGGCATTTGAAGTCTGTGCCGCAACTAAGCGGCCGATAATTCCAAGAGCCAGACCAAGTGTGGCAAGCACTACTTCATCAATAAAGAATCCAACCAAGGGAAATACGTAAACGAATAAAAAGAAGGTATTTACAAACAATGAACCGATAGGCCCACCAAAAGCGTTCCAAAGACTTTTTGAGTAACCGGACACCAATGCCTGATTTGATTTATACATCTGGCAAGTTGCGATTTCAGATCCATCAATTACCGAGCCAGTGAATCCATTTCGATAAAAGGCCCTGAGTAATTCAATGTCATCGAGCACTTCACTTTTGATTCCTTGATGCCCGCCACTGGCCAGATATGAATCAGTTCGGCAAACTAAAAATTGGCCATTAGCAACAGCCAAACTTGGCCGCAGCGATTTCCTTGTACTTCTTAGTGGAACAGTAGTTAACCACGACCACTGGAGTAGCGGCTGCACAATTCGAGCCAACAACGTTGGTGCCAGCTGCCGCGGATAAGGGCTCACTAAGTGGAGTTCATTTGAAGCCAGCGCAGTAATGGCACTTGCCACAGCCTTAGGCTCCAGGATCACATCACTGTCAATGAAAACTAAGTAGTCAGCATCCACACTTTCGGAAAGCCGATGACAAGCCCAGTTCTTACCTAGCCAACCCTGAGGTAACTCAGGTTCGCCATTGATTACTCGCAGCTTGGGGTGAGTCAATGCTGATATCTTTTCCGCCGTGCTATCTGTTGAGGCGTCATTCAAGACAACTACTTCGAATTGGTCAAGCAATTCTTGAGCTAGTGAACTCTTAACAGCCGCAGTAATTGAATCTTCTTCATCTCGGGCGGGAATCAGAATGGCAACTTTGGCAGTTACTTGAGTTGCTCTGGAACGAATCAAAACGAAGTGATTGATAACAGTGTTTACAGTCAGCAAAAATGAGATTGCTACCGCGACTGCAATTAACGTCGTTGCCATAATGTCCAAGACCAGGGGATTAGAACTATTCCCATTCCGATAACTCCAGACACTGCTACAGCAGGCTGATTAAAGAATGGTGAAACTGGAACGATGTTAACTAGGAAGCTGCCCAACCAAACCCAAAGCACCAGAGCATAAGGCGTTGCATTTGAAACTTCAGATCTATTTGGCTTAAGAACAAATGAGAGCAAAGCGAAGATCACTGCGGTAGATAAAAACCATCCGAAGAAATTTGTGAGCGGTATTACCTTCGTTGCAGTTCCATCAATAAACCACACCCAATAACCTTCATTAACCATTTGTGGATCTAAGTAAAGATCCCATGTGGACATAAGTAGTGCACCAGTGGGTATCGCAAGATATTTAGACTTAAACAAATCGCGCGAAATCAGCCACGATGGATACAGCATCATAAACCAGGCAAATGGAATCAGTAGTGGAACTCCGGCGACAGATAATCCAAGTCGCTGTGCGTCATATTCATAGGTACCAAATGGAAAACTTGTGGCTACGCCAAGCACTTCAATTACAAAAGTTGCAATTAGTGCCACTGATGCGAACTGGACTAGGAACTTACGACCATAGGCCGCGTATGCATGTAGCCCCGAAGCTGTAGCAAACGCTAAGACTCCAATAATGGTCAACGCATCACGAGTTCCACCTGAGGCAAGCGCCCAAAGAATGTTTGCGAGTACCGTAGCGCTGGCTGCAATGACTGCGCCAAGTAAGAGTCGATTTGATGGCAACCTTGAGTTAGTCATGCTGATACTCATTTGGCTACCTTAGATAAATCCAGACCAGCAAAACTTCCAGACAATTTCTTGACCTTAAATCTGGCAAATAGTTCTTCGGAATACCAGCCGGTCTCATGAGTACGGGCAATCACATCAGCATGTGGTTTCTGCTTACTTGAAAAGGCAGTGATGCTTTCGTTTGATTCCCAAATGCTAAATGTTCCTTGTAACCCTATGGGAGCTTCACCAATTCCCAGACTGGTAATCAATCCTGCTGTTGAATTTAAGTCTGCTGAGACCGGTGGCACACTGCGCCAAAATTCTCGCCACCACCTTGGCTTGATGGATGCCCGAGTCAATGCTGCGGTAAGACCGTCCCACTTTTCTGGAACTGGACTTCCAAACGGTGTGCTTTTTGCCCAGGTGCCTTTAGCTGAGAGCGGCTCAAGTTCAATGTTGGCCTGGGCCAATGCAATCTTCTGCCATTGCTTGGCTGGCTTGCTGTCCAGATAAGCAGAGCTTTGTTCCTGAGTTTCCCAAACTGATAAAACGCACCAATGGTTTAGGTCAGCATCCCTAACCGTAAAGGTTCGTCCTGATCCAGTTCCCATCAACTTAAAGAAGGTGAGCCCAGGAATCTTACGCATCGAAATCCGCTGCCACGCCATCAAAATAAAGGCCATCAGAATATGACGACTTTTAACTCGCGTGATATCTAGGCGAACAAACACACTTAAGACTTTAGTCTGCTGCGACAGCAAGTGCCGTCCCAGCAGTTATCTTTACTAAAGATTCAAAGTCAAGGCTGCAAACCACATGGGTATGTCCGCAGGCGCCCCAAACTACTTTGTAATCACTCAAAGCAGTATCAACAATTGTTTGGGGCTGAAAAACCTC